>JAJFHR010000001.1 GCA_021775515.1 Hyphomicrobiales bacterium
CCATAGTTTTAGTCCGCGGCCCACCGCGGTGCGGTGAGCAGGTCCTGCGTCAGGACCGAAAGCTTTTCAATAATCTTCATCAGATCATCTTTGAGCGTCTTAAGGCCGTCGTGAAGTTCAAGCCGGTTTTCATCCATATAAAGAGAGCGGTTTATTTCAATCTGGATACAGTGCTGATCTTTTTGCGCCGCGCCATATTTTTGGGTAATAAAACCACCGGCATAAGGTTTGTTGCGGGCGACCAAATAGCCAAGCTTGGTGAGCTTTTGTTCAAGAAACTCGGTGATATAAGGTGGGCAGGTCTGACCAAATCTGTCCCCGAGCACAAAATCCGGTCTTTTTCGGTATCTGATCGCCGTTCCAGGCGCTGAGGGCATCGAGTGGCAGTCGATGAGCAGGGTTGCGCCAAAAGTATTGAGGCTGGCTTTCAAAAGTTCCTCGAGCTGGGCATGGTAGGGATAATAAAGCCGGGCGATGCGGGCTTTTGCTTCTGCAAAAGTCAGCGGGTGGCGGTAAATTTCCTCATTGTCGCTGACAATGCGGGCAATCGTGCCCAGGCCACCGGCAACACGAAGGGAGCGGGTGTTGACAAAGGAGGGTAAAACTTCACTGAACATTGCCGGATCAAGCTCATAGGGCTCCCGGTTCAGATCGACATAGGCGCGTGGAAAATGGGCTTTCAATAATGGGGCGCCAATCGTCGGGACATCTTCAAAAATCCGGTCAACAAAACAGTCTTCGGATCCTCTCAGGCGATGAGCATCAAGTCTGGATGAAGCAATAAATTCTTTTGGGTAGACACTGCCGCTATGGGGAGAGCTGAAAACGATGGGAGTTGTAACGACATCCGGCCACAAGACCTCAAAGGGTGGAGAAAACAGCGTTGCTGGATCGTTGGTTTCCGGGCTTTGCACGTTGCAACCTCAACATCGGGCTTATCTATATTAACTCGATCATCTCTAATTTAACTCAATCATCGGTCAGGCTGGTATTTTCTGAAACGCTACTTTGCCAAGAATCTGAGATTAAGTCCATGAAATGGTCACTCAACCACTGATTGTTGAAACGGAGGAACCAATTTACCATATAGGCGATTGAGATGTTGTGTTTTGCGTTCATCTCGCTCAATCTTTCACCAGGTATTTACCTATTGTGTTTATATGTAGATTGATCACAAAAGCACCATCATGCGGTGGCTTTCATTTCGACGGGGACATACAGATCAATGGCGAAAATTCTTCTGGCGGAAGATGATAATGATATGCGCCGGTTTTTAGAGAAGGCTTTGCAAAAGGCCGGTCATGACGTCATCTCTTTTGAAGAGGGGCTGAGCGCTTATGAGCGCTTGAAAAACGAGGCCTATGATCTTCTTCTAACCGATATTGTGATGCCAGAAATGGATGGAATTGAGCTAGCGCGCAAGGCGGCTGAACTCGACCCCGCAATCAAGATCATGTTTATCACCGGTTTTGCGGCGGTTGCGCTTAATCCTGATAATGATGCTCCTAAAGATGCCAAGGTTTTATCAAAGCCCTTTCATTTGCGTGAATTGGTCGAAGAAGTTGAGCGCTTAATTGCAGCCTAAGTGCTGATCGGGCTCGGGTATCGGCCCCTGCACCATCCTCCATATGAAAAACGACCAAGCTTGCCTGCTGGCTCTTGCGTGTCTGCTGCAATCCAGTTATACGATGGGCCGGTATTCCGGTTGATCTCCGCAAACTGGAATAAGCGTTAAGTCGCACAAGGGCGGTTAGCTCAGCGGGAGAGCACCTCGTTGACATCGAGGGGGTCACTGGTTCAATCCCAGTACCGCCCACCATTTTTCATCTCTGGAAAATTCAATCACCTGATAGAGCCGTGCGGCCCGGGTTGATAAATCAGACCATCAAAGCCCTTATTAACTTGTCCATTGCAGCTTTATAGGGCTGTGCCGGTTCGCCCATTGCTATGGCCAAGGCTGCACGGTCAAACATGGCGGAGATAAGGTCAGCCGAGGCGTTGACCGGGATGTCTGCGATCCCGCGATCCACCAGGTCCTGCAAGCCGAGTCGCAGTTCTTCGCCTCCCGTCATTCTGTCAATTTGCCGCATTTCCGCCGGTCCCAAAACGGCGGGACCGTCAATCAGCAAAAGTTGCGCCCGACCGGGGCGCGACAGCGCCTTAAAATAGGCCGTTGAACCTTCAATCATTGCTTCAAGCGGTGCCATGTTAGCTGAAGTATGTTGCTCAATCTCAGCGGCTACCGCTTCAGCTTCAGCTTGAACGGTGGTCCGAAACAAGTCCGTCTTGTCTTTAAAATGATGGTAGAGCGCCCCGCGGGTCACATTTGCAGCTTTGACGATTTCGGGGGTGCTTGTTTCAGTGAAGCCCTTTTTTACAAACTGGGCGCGTGCAGCAGCAACCAGAGAGGCTCTGGTCTCCTCGGTCCGTTGGGCGTTTGAACGTCTTGCGGAATTTTCTTGCATACATACAGCCTGTATGTTAATAATCTCATACATGCTGAGTGTATGTTTTTTTAAGAGGAATGGAAAGCCATGAAATGTACCCAATATTATCCGGTCATCATGACCGACAGGGTAATTGAAACCGCTGAGTTCTACCGTGAAAATTTCGGTTTTACACCGATGTTTGAAAGTGATTGGTACATTCACCTTCAGTCAATTGACGACCAAAACATCAACCTGGCCATCTTGCAGGGGAATCATGAAACAATCCCGGCAACAGCACGCGGCAAAGTCGCGGGCCTGTTGTTGAATTTTGAAGTGGAAGACGTCGATGCGGTTTTTGCAACTGTCAAAGAGGCTGGCCTGCCGATTGTTTTGTCACTGCGCGATGAGGCATTCGGCCAGCGCCATTTTATCACCCAAGATCCCAACGGCGTGCTGATAGACATAATCAAGCCGATCCCGCCAAGTGAAGAATTTCTCAAGCAATATACGGAACAGGCAATTTAGACCTAGAACATGACCTGCTCTGCGATGCAAAAACTGCCCGGAAAGCAACAGGGGTGGGAAAGTCGACGCATCGCTTACCGCTAACATACGCACTGATCATGCCTGTGCGCTGAATAACTTCTGTTATACTGGGTCAGGCAGGGCAACGGTTAATATCCCACGAAAACACATCCGCGGGTTTGCCTTGTCGTGCCTGAGCACCTCCAATACCCTGAATCATACCCAAGCTATCAAGCAGGGTAGGGGGAGCAGGTAACCTACACCCGAACAAGCTCACGCCTATACAATGTGCCTACAAGAGGTATAGCGCACTGGTCACTTAATTGCACTGGCTGGGTGACTGTTTCAGCCAGCCCTCAGAGCGCGGGAGAGTTGGTCAGACAGGGGTTTTATCAGCAGGCGCAAAACTGTTCTGTCACCGGTTGAGATGAAGGCCTCTGCGGGCATGCCGGCAACCAGGACGTTGTCGCCAAGTTGATCAATCTGGCCGGGATCAAGCGTCAATGTCACGGTGTAAAAGGCTGCACCGGTAGATTTATCGATCTGGCGGTCGGCCGAGACCTTGGTTACTTTTGCGCTTAATTGCGGAGTTGTCCGGGTATCAAAAGCAGAAAATTGTACTCGCGCGGGCTGCTCGAGATAAACCTGATCGATATCGTTTGGCGCGACGCGGGTTTCGATAATCAAACGATCTTTGTCGGGCACTATCTGCAAAATGGTCGTCGCCGGTGAGATCACGCCACCGATGGTGTGGGCTGCCAGATTGAGAATTTTACCCGGTATCGGAGCTCTAATTTCGGTTTTATTGAGTTGATCCTGAAGCGTGATTTTGCGTTCTTCAAGCTCTACCACTTTCAACTGGACTTTGCGCAGGGTCGAAAGAACCTCTTCATGAAAATCGACACCGGTTTGGAGAATTTTCAATCTGGATTCTCTGATCGAGCCTTTGGTGCGGGCAATGTCACTGAGATGTTTGCCATATTCGCCGTCGATACGTGCTTTTTCACGCCGCAACGCCAACAATCTTCCCTTTGGTGTCAGTCCCTTTTTGAACAGCGGCATTAAATCCGCGATTTCTTCATCTATTATTTTGCGCTGGTTGTTTTTGGAAGCAAGCTGGGCTTGAAGACCCTTAATTTCCTGGCGAAGCTGTTCGGTCTGCTGCTTGAGCAATTCGACTTCACCCAACCGGCTTTCGCGGCGGGCGAGAAACAATGACTGTTGGCCCTGAAGGATGCGCATAAGCGGACGGTTGTCAGTCTGGCTGGCGAGCCCGGCGGGAAACTCCAGCTCGAACTTGGAATCGCGCTCGGCTTCGAGGCGAATTTTTTGCGCCATATATTCATAAAGCTCACCGGTGGTAACAGCCAGATTTGCTTTTATAACGGTTTCATCGAGACGAACAAGCAAGGCGCCGGCGCGCACATAATCACCATCAACCACATGGATTTCACTTACGATGCCGCCTGTTAGATGCTGAACGGTCTTAACTTTTGTTTCGACACTGACCACGCCGGGGGCAATGACCGCACCGGTAATGTTTGCATAAGCTGCCCAGGTGCCAAGGCCACCGAACAATACGGCAATAATCGTAAATCCCGCCAAAATCCAGGTTCTCGAATTATCCATATTGAAAGTCATTGCGCTCATCCGGCCACACCCTTTTTGAAACTATTATTGGTGCCGTGGTTAAGCCCGACGACGTTCGGGCGGTTGGGGCGCGGAGTTTCTTGTTTGGTGAGCACCTCGTCGCGGCGGCCAAAGGCCTTTTGCCGGCCGCCCTCGAGGATCAAAACATGATCGACGGCCGCCAGTAGACTTAAACGGTGGGCTATGACGATTACTGTGCGGTTTTTGTTTCTGAGTTCGTTGAGCGTCTGCACCATGGCAGCGTCGCCATTTCCGTCCAGATTGGAATTAGGTTCGTCCATCACAATCAGCGGCGGATTGCCAAAAATGGCGCGCGCTACTGCCACGCGCTGGCGTTGGCCGGCAGATAAATTGGTGCCATTGGGTCCAAGTTGGCTTTCATAACCACCGGGCAGGCCAAGTATCAATTCATGTATTCCGGCAAGTTTTGCAGCTTCAATTATCTGTTTGGTGTCGGGCTCGGGGTTAAACCGCGAGATGTTCTGTTTGACGGTACCATCGAACAGTTCAACGTCCTGTGGCAGATAACCGATATGTTGGCCCAGTTCCTCATGATCCCACTGATCGAAGGTTGCGCCATCAAGGCGAATTTCTCCGGCAACGCTTGGCCAGACATTCACTAATGTGCGGGCAAGAGTGGATTTGCCGGATCCACTGGGGCCTAAAATTGCCATCGCCTGACCAGGTTCGAGATCAAAATTTACGTCATCAACAATTAGTTGCTTTTTGCCTGGCGCGGTAATGCGCAGGCTACGTACGCGCAAAAACCCCTTGGGTTTTGGCAGTTGCATTCTGCTGGTGGTTTCAGGCGTGCTGTAGAGGAGCAAATCGAGCCGATGATAGGCCTGCCGGGCGCGTACAAATGCCCTCCATTGACCGATCGCCTGTTCTACCGGTTGAAGAGCGCGGCCGAGAATGATGGAGGCGGCAATCATTGATCCTGGCGATATAACCTGTTTGATTGACAGCCAAGCGCCAACAGCGAGCATGGCCGATTGCAGGAACAGACGCATTGATTTGGAAATAGATGTCAGGGTTCCGGAACGGTCGCTGGCAACCCCGTGAGATTGAAGTGCCTCAAGGTGCTCTTTTCCCCACAGAGTTTTAAATCGTGACACCATGCCCATGGCCGCGAGGG
>JAJFHR010000002.1 GCA_021775515.1 Hyphomicrobiales bacterium
CGGCGCAAATATCGCCATCATGTCGGCGGAACTGAACTTTTTCATCTCCCTGTAATCACCACGCTTGGCGATGTATTCCACCATATCGCGCCGGGAGCGGCCTTTTTCAAAAAACTCCGGTGGAATTTCAAGCAGTTGCCAGGCACGCGGATTTGCCAATATAACTCTGTCATTCTTGTCAAACCCGACCATTCCCTGGTCCGTGGACATAACAATTTCCTGATAAGCCTCAAGTGTATTTTGAGGTAAACTCGCTATCGGAATTTTTTGCTGCGCCGGTTTAACGATCAGTTTTTGCTTTTCCTGTGGTTTGGAACGCAGGCAATAAGTCGTTGTTAGGGAAAGGACCAAAAGCGTTAGGGAAAGCAAGGCGTTTTCAAGTATTTGGGCGCTTGCAGGTCCATCATCCACCAAGGCGCCCGAGGCGTGGTTAATTCGATGCTGCAGCGACTTGGCGGCCAGGTTCTTGAGGCTTTTTAGAGTTTCGTTGTTGGCCTCTTGGTCGGCGGAATTCGAAGAAAGAATATCAATGGCCACTGAGATGAAGCGCTGTATATCAGCGCTTAACTGCGTGTCGATTGAGGAAGCCTGAGATATGTCCGGCCCGCTGGCAGGTTTGCAACGAGCGTAATCCTTTAATTGCAGCAGAATTTCTTTCAGGCTTTCTAAGGCCCTTTCCAATTCTTCCGGTTGGGATGCATCCAAATAATTATGGGCACTTAGGGTGAGCTGGTGAGATAACTCAATCAGTGAATGGTTGGAGGATTGAGTAGTTGAATTCATCAATCTGTCAAAGTGTCCTTGGAATAAAATGCCGTGCCGAAAAACCGCTGTGTTACTCTGCACCCTAGGCTATTTATGGTTAACCCTCATTTAATAACCACACTCAACGAGTGTGATTTCGAAAAAACTCCCGCAGCTGCCTAGCGTTGACAGTTCTGCCAATTTTCAGCGGTGAAATATTGTGTATTTTCCGGCGATAATGGTTGTTTGTTGCGAATAATATCAGCAGCTTTTTCCGCGATCATTATTGTCGGGGCATTGAGGTTGCCGGTAGTCATCTGCGGCATAATGGAAGAATCGACCACTCTGAGGTTTTCGATGCCGTGAACGCATAGGGTAGGGCTTACGACTGCTAAAGCATCCGTGCCCATCTTACAGGTGCCGCAGGGGTGATAGGCGCTTTCCACGTGTGAGCGAATAAATGCGTCAATTTCGGCATCGCTTTGAACCTCTTTGCCGGGTGAAATTTCCCGGCCCCGGTATGGATTAAACGCAGCTTGGGCAAAGATTTCACGCGTCAATCTGATAGCGGCCCTCATTTCCACCCAATCATCTTCATGGTTCATATAATTGAACAATATGCCGGGATGTTCCTGTGCCGAAGGTGACTTTAGCCATATTGACCCCCGGGATTTGCTTCTCATCGAGCCGACATGTGCCTGAAATCCGTGACCGGTGGTCAACTTCGACCCATCATAGGACATCGCCATGGGTAAAAAATGATACTGAATATCGGGGTAGGGAACGCCTGCACGAGAGCGGATAAATCCACCGGCTTCGAAATGATTGGTTGCACCCAGCCCGGTCTTGAACAGCAGCCATTCCAACCCGATCAATGCCTTTTTGACCGGATTCATTGAACCATATAGCGTGATCGGCTGAGTGCATTCCTGTTGAACATATACTTCGAGATGATCTTGCAGGTTTTGCCCGACACCGGGAAGGTCTTGGAACACTTCCAATCCCAAGTCAGATAGATGACCAGCCGGGCCAATGCCCGATAACATCAGCAATTGCGGCGAATTGATCGGGCCACAGGAAAGAATCACCTCTTTGCGGGCATAAGCAGACTGACCGGTTTTGTCTTTAATATATTCAACGCCGATGGCCTTTTGGTTTTCAACGATAACGCGGGAGGTTAAGGCATTGGTCTCGATAGTTAGATTGGATCGTTTGTTTGCCGGGGCGAGATAGGCAACATCCGTACTCCATCGCCGACCATTGTGGACCGTCATATCCATGCGGCCAAAGCCTTCCTGGCAATATCCGTTCATATCCTCAGTGGCGATATAACCGGCAGCAACTGCGGCATCAATGAACGTTTGGTAAAGTGGATTTTGCATGCGCCCGTTTGATGTATGCAAAGGGCCGCCGTCACCGCGGTAGGCGTTACCGCCGCCAGTGAAAGTCTCCGCCTTGCGGAAATAGGGAAGAACATCTGCGTAAGACCATCCGTGAGCCCCTTGCTTTTCCCAATTATCATAGTCCTGGCCATTGCCCCGGACATAGGCCATGCCATTGATCGCCGAGGAGCCGCCAAGGCCACGCCCCCGTGGACAATGGAGGCGGCGATTGTTCAATTGCGGTTCTTGCTCGGTTGTATAAAACCAATTGTAGCGCTTGTCGTTCATCGGAATGTAAAATGCCGACGGCATGTCGACAAAAATGCTTTTATTGCCGCCTCCCGCCTCAAGCAACAACACCTTGGAAGTGCCATCCTCACTCAGCCGATTGGCCAGCACGGCCCCGGCTGATCCGGCTCCAACGATGATGTAATCGACTTCCAAGTTTTTAATTATCCGCAGTCGTAATTTTTTCGACGTTCTTTCTTTGGCGACCTATGCCATCATATCTGCACTACTTTACTACCAGCAGCAGGCAGGCCATGGTAATTTGCGGCATTCTTTTCGACAAAGACGGCACACTCATTGATTTTCAAAACACCTGGGTCCCTCTATATAAAGAGGCCTCGTTGATTGTTGCTGGAAATTGTCAAAAGACCGCCAATAAAATGCTGGTTGCGTCAGGATTTGACATCAATACCGGCCATGTTTTGCCCGATACGGTGCTGGCTCAGGGAAACAATGAGGAAATTACTGAAATCTGGTGGCATCATGCCTCCGGTATCGCCGGTTCCAAACGCGAATTAACCGATGTGATCAGTCGGGTATTTTCTACTCGCATTGCTATCCACGCGGCTCAGGTGACCAACCTCAAAGCGCTTTTTGCTGCGCTTAGAAAAAGAAAACTGAAACTCGGTGTGGCCACAAGTGACAGCATACAAAGTGCACGAAGGTCACTTGAACCCTTTGACATTCTCGATCAGCTTGATTTTTTAGTCGGTTATGATTCCGGATTTGGCGTAAAGCCAGAACCTGGAATGGTACAGGAATTTGCTACTAAAACCGGTCTCGATCCCGCCCAGATTATGATGGTGGGAGATAGCCCCCACGACATGGAAATGGGCAAGGCTGCAGGCGTGGGGAAAAATGTTGGTGTGCTGACGGGTACCTGCAAAAGAGAACATCTAGATCAACTGGCAGATCATATTATCGACAATATCGCCGACCTTGAAACCTTGCTAAACGGTTAAAGCATGTTCTGTTGGGACGGATCATGCTCCGGTTTTGGACCAGCGAAATCAGGTAATTTTGTTGATTGTGCTAGCCTGTTCGAACTTGATCTATGAATTTACTGACTTCGCCTTTCAGTAAGTCAGATTGTTCAGACAGTTTGCTCGCTGCCGAAAGCACTTGGGACGAGGCTGTATCCACCTCCTGGGTAGATTGTGTTACCCCGGTGACGTTGTCTGTAACTTCTGCAGTTCCAGTAGCGGCTTCTTCAACATTGCGGGCAATTTCCCGGGTGGTGGCCCCCTGTTCCTCCACCGCGGTAGATATGACCACGGAGGTTTCATCGAGTTCCCCGATAACCTTGCCGATGCCATCCATCGATATAACGGCCTGTTTTGTCGCTGATTGAATTTCCTCAACCTGTTGGACGATTTCCTCTGTTGCTTTTGCGGTTTCGTTGGCAAGCGATTTCACTTCATTTGCGACGACAGCAAAACCTTTGCCAGCTTCACCCGCCCGGGCGGATTCGATTGTTGCATTCAGCGCCAATAAATTTGTCTGCTCCGCAATATCCGAAATCATTTTGATCACTTCACCGATTTTGTCAGCCGTCATGGCCAATGCCGCCATCTGTTCACTGGTTTGACTGACTTGTGAAACCGCCTGTTTTGATATTTCGGAAGCTCTGCTGATTTGTTGAGAGATTTCCGAAATCGACTGTGATAATTCATCCGATGCAGCCGCAACAGTCTGGACGTTGGCCGTTGCTTGTTCGGAGGCGGCCACGGCCCCGGAGGCTTGGCTGCTTGTTTTTTCAGAAACTTCGGCCATCATCCTAGCTGACGTATTTAATTCGGTGGCGGCGGAAGAAACGGTTTCAATAACACCACCGACGCTGGCATCGAAAGCATCTGCCATCTCGTTCATGGCGATGCGCTGTGCTTCCTCGGCGCGGCGTTTCTGATCCTCCTGCTCAAGCTGCAAGCGCTTGCTGTCAACCGCGTTGTCACGAAAAATGATCGTGGCCCGCATCATATCGCCAATCTCATCTTTCCGGGTAGTCTCGGAAATAACAACGTCTGAATCACCCTGCGCGAGATGCCGGATCACACCCGCCAGTTGTATCAATGGCTGAGCTAACGAGCGCCACATAAAGCCGGTAATGGCGACACCAACTGAAATGGCAATTAACAACGCGGCTATCATGGCAAGATGAGCGAAATTGGATATGGTTTCCGCTCGTTTGTTTGCATCCGCCGCCGCACCTTCTATCGCCTCGGAGGCCGCCTCCATGGTTTCTTCAAGAGCGGAGAAACGTTGGTTAAAATCGGGAAGGAGTTCTATTGCTTTTTTTCGATTCTCGAAAGCCGCAGTCACGATGGTTTGTGACATGTTGATATAAACATCGAGTGTTTTGTCAAGGCCGGCGAGCGTCTTTTTAACTTCATCAGGAAGCGCCAGCTTTCTGTTGGCAGCCATTCTTTCACGAAATACCTGGGCGTGAGTTTGGACATCCTCAAGTGTTTCCTTGCGGTCTTCCGGGGCATTTTCTGCAGCATAAAGGGCGCGGTAAACATCGCTGCGCAGACCATCATGCATCATATCGCCGGTCAAATGGTTTCGCAGTGCGCTTGAGGCGATCGTTGCTTGGGTGATGAGCTTCGAAAAGGAATTCACGCCAATCATACTTGTGATTGCCAGAAAAACTGATAGGAGTGAAGCCGCCGCACCTATCGCAAAAAATTTGTGTTTAAGTAACATTGTGCGGCCCTTCCGACGATCGCTAACAAATTAAAAGCAAAAAATTGCTTGTATACGTGCGAGAAAGCTAAACAGTTAGGGTTAATTAACTATTGATTTATTTCTACACGATTTTGAAATTTCAACTGTTGCGGGAATTATTTGCCCGCGCACCCGGTGTCCATGAATTTTTTGCAGGCGAAATCTAACGGTAGGAGACTGATACCAACGAGCCATCAGCCAGTCCCAACAGATAAGTTGGAGGCAGATTAGCAGAATGTAACAACATGCCGATGTCTTCAACAACGGCACCGGGCAGGCCAATGGAGGCTAGTTCAGCAAGCACCTGGCCGTTAAAGCTCATAATCCGCAGATTATGGCGCGAGGCATCCGGAACCGCCAAGTCTGGCGTGCCATCGCCGTTTACATCACCGACAGCAGAAAGATTGAGATTGCGCGATCCTATAAAGTGGTTGGAAAAACCGAATTTCGACGCAACTTTAATAAGTTTTTCGTCTGAAAACGACCATATTTCAAGTGTTCCACCGATATGTGGGGTTACGACAATAGCGAGATCAGTTAGCCCGTCGCCATTAAAGTCTCCTGTTCCGGCAATGTTGAGCCAACGGTAAGTCTGCCCAATTGGAGGTGTTGTTGCCAGAAGTTTCAACTTTCCTTTACGCAGTCCAAAAACATTGACGGAACCGCCCGAATTCAAAAAGGATCTGATTGTGATTATTTCAGCCTGGCCATCACCATCCAGGTCGATTAGCCGCGGGGTTAAATCCTCGAACACTGAACTTTCCGCAAGCCGGTAGCTGTAAGACTTTCCCTTGTGGTCCTTGGCTATGAGGCTTCCGCCTTCAATTTTATCACCGAGAATGCCGTGGCTATAGCGTCTGGTGGCATCAGAATACCAGGCTGATACGAGACCGGGCGATTTGTGAACCGCCATCCCGCCGTCAGTCATACCGCCTTTGGGCGGATTGGGTGTGCGGAGTGTTTTGGCCGGCCTCAAACACAGCTCAGCCTGGCACCAGTCGGCCCGATACCATTGTGTCCCGGCTTTTATCAGAACAGTTTTTTTCCCAACCTGAACTATTTTTTCAACCGGTTGCGCGGTTTTGATGGTTTGAAGTTTCCATTCCATCGCGCCGACAGGAGAAAGATTGAAAAAACTTATCAGCCAGCTCAAGAATATCGATGAGAGGATGTAGGGAAAACGCATTTTCATTCTCGGATGTTCAGTGGGCTTGACAGTGGTTTCAATTTTTATGTCTATACCCCGACAGGCGCTCATTCAGAAAGTCTTTATTATGTTTCAGGTCGAATTTAGAGAAGCGACGATTGAAGATCTGCCGGAAATTGTGCGTCTTCTCGCCGATGACGATTTGGGCTCGCGCCGGGAAAAATCCGACGGCAACATTGATCCAGCCTACGGTGAGGCTTTTGCCGCGATTTCGTCTGATCCGCACAATTTCGTCTACCTCGCTGTTAAATCGGGAAAGATTGTCGGTTGTCTGCAATTCACCTTAATTCCAAATCTGAGTTTCACCGGTGCCTGGCGCGCCCAAATCGAAGGTGTGCGAATTGATAGCTCCCAGCGCGGGACAGGCCTGGGCACAGAGTTTTTTAGCTGGGTGATAAAACAGGCGAAAGCGTCCAAGTGTAAAATTATACAACTCACCATGAATACCTCTCGCACCGATGCACATCGTTTTTACGAAAGTCTCGGATTTGAGCCCACTCATACCGGTTTCAAGCTCTATCTTTAGCGTAGGCCTGCGATATTCTAGCTAACCGGATTAGGCACAGAAATTTCCTGCCCGGCGTCATTCACTTGTTTCATTGCAGCAGGTTCTATGGTCGATGAGGATCAATTCGGAAGAATTGCATTGTCATAAATATAGGCAAAATCTATAGTCTACATAGAAATAAGAGATTTGACGGATAGCAGAAATATTTTCCATGATCTCTCAGGGACCAGAAAAATAAAGATTTTTTCATATGTTGGCAGCAGTCGGGTTGATTGTTTTCGCGTCACAATTATTCGTGCGGTCTTATTCGACCTGTCGCAAGTTTGTTATATTCTACAGGCAAAAGGGGAGGGAGTTAGAAGAACAAGAAGGATCGCAGGTAGTCTCACCAAAACTCATTGGTCGGTTGTGCAGCCAGCAAGGGCTGGAGACAAATTACCTGTTGCGTTAAAATTAAGGGAGAGAAGAAATGAAATCATCAAAAATTGGTAAACGTATGGGCCGGATTTCCGGCTTGCTGGCTGGCGTAGCCGCCTTTGCAATGAGCAGCGCCATGGCAGTGTCCGCCGGTGAATTGACCGTCTATACAGCGGTCGAAGCAGAAGATCTGAAAAAATATGCAGCAAAATTCAATGAGGATTATCCGGATATCAAGATTAACTGGGTTCGTGATTCCACCGGGATTGTCACAGCAAAATTATTAGCTGAGAAAAATAATCCGCAGGCAGATGTTATCTGGGGGCTGGCGGCAACATCACTTCTATTGTTGAAGAGCGAAGGCATGCTCGAGGGTTATAGCCCGGCCGGAGTGGAAAAGCTCGACAAGAAATTCGTCGACAAATCAACGCCACCAACCTGGGTTGGCATGGACGCCTGGGTTGCTTCGGTTTGCTACAATACGGTTGAAGCCGCCAAGAACAACTTGAAACCACCAAAAACATGGAAAGACCTGACTGATCCTATGTACAAAGGTCAGGTGATTATGCCAAATCCGAATTCTTCGGGTACGGGCTTCCTTGATGTTTCAAGCTGGTTGCAGCTATTTGGTGAAGACGGTGGTTGGAAATTCATGGACGCACTTCATGAAAACATCGCCCGTTATACCCATTCGGGATCCAAGCCTTGCAAACTTGCTGCGGCCGGAGAAATTCCGATTGGCGTATCCTTCGCCTTCCGCGGTGCCAAGTCGAAAGCAAAGGGCGCCCCGCTGGAAATCATCGTGCCTGATGAAGGTGTTGGCTGGGATATGGAAGCAACGGCGATCGTGGCCGGAACTGACAATATTGAAGACGCCAAAAAACTTGTCGATTGGTCGATTACCAAGAAAGCCAATGAGATGTATAATGCCGGTTATGCCGTCGTGGCCATGCCTGGTGTTGCCAAGCCGGTTGAACATTTTCCGGCCAATCTGCTTGATAAGATGATTGCCAACGATTTCGAATTTGCAGCCAACAATCGCAAACGCATTTTGTCTGAATGGCAGAAGCGTTACGATTCGAAATCAGATCCAAAATAAGCACTGTGCAATTCATGGTGTTGTGAATTCAGGTGCCGGTAGTCGTGATTTGTGCTGCCGGCGCCTGATTTTATGCAACAATCATAAGGCAACTGACTTGCGAAAGTGAAGAAACGGATGATGGCTGAGGCGCAATCGAGCACTCCTTATTTGCAGATTAGAAATGTTACCAAAAAATTTGGTGACTTTACCGCACTGGACAATATTTCACTGGACGTCTTCGATGGCGAATTCATGTGTTTTCTTGGGCCGTCGGGATGCGGTAAAACAACGTTTTTAAGGGCTATTGCCGGTCTCGACATTCAGACCACCGGAACTATTTTACAATCAGATAAAGACATTTCGGCTTTGCCGCCGAGTGAGCGTGACTTTGGCATTGTTTTTCAATCCTATGCCCTGTTCCCAAATCTCAAGGTCAATCGTAATATTGCCTTCGGCCTGGAAAACCGCGGTGCCTCGAAAAAGGAAATAGAGGCGCGTGTTTCAGAGTTGCTCAATCTCGTTGGCCTGCCGGACCAAGGTGACAAATATCCGGCCCAGTTATCCGGCGGGCAGCAGCAGCGTATTGCGCTGGCCCGCGCAATCGCCACCTCGCCAGGTTTGC
>JAJFHR010000011.1 GCA_021775515.1 Hyphomicrobiales bacterium
AAGGTCGAAGAAGCTATTGCGAACGGAAACAAGAATGAAGCTGTTGCTGCTTTGAAAGTTGCAGAACCGGAGCTTGTTCGCGGCGCGCAAAAAGGTATTTTTCACAAAAATACCGCAGCCAGAAAAGTTTCGCGTCTCTCGCGGCGAATTCAGGCTCTTTCGGCTTAGCTTTTTCCCTTACAAACACGCCCGGGTAATTTCAGCCGAAAATTAGTGTTTTTCGGCCAAGGCACAGCCTTGCGCTCCCGGCTCGAATTTACCGGCATAATTTTCTAACAAAAATCAGGGTATGCTTCATCCCTCACTCCAGACACGCAGGTTGCTGAAAGCTGTTATCGCAGTTGATGTGTCGATGAAGTTTTTGCATCATGTAAATTACCAAAACTAAGATATCTGACGTTGCCGGTGGAGCAGTTTACCCGACTCTGTCACGGAGTCGGTTTTTATACCACTGTGGCATTTTAAACATAGTTTCCAGAGTGGCACAAAAAATGGAAATCGCCATCAATAATTCGTATACGGATTTATAGTTCTGCTTTCTGAAGAAAAACAAAGTGTTAGCTGGTATTACATTAAATATCTGTCCATATTGAACAGGTGATTTGTTGGCATAGCGAAAAAAAATCGCAGAAATTAGCCAAAAAACAATGTTGTCTGCAAAAATCGGTTGCGTTCCATTTTTTGTCGATTCATCAACGATTTGCATATCTGGACGCCAGGAAAATTAATTAGATTCAGCCATAAAATTAAAAAACAGTATACGGACTAAGTCGATTCACCTATTGCAAGCCAGCCCCGCTCTGTGTATTGTCATCTCAGAGATCAAGGGGCGATGACAGTGAGTGAGTTTATTAAAGTGTTCACTGTCTGATCAACAAGTATCCCGCGTGATGTGGTAAGTTTAAATTCGTTTTCCGTTGAATTGGCGGGGGTGCGCGGGCTGTCTATATTATAGCACTACTCAATGCTTTGTGCGGTAATAAGCGCATTGCGACGTTAGAGGTGTGTCTAAAATCTAGTTAAGCTGGTTGAGATTGCCGCCCTGTTTTGTGAGTACTGTGTTGCGGCCTATTTAGACATCGGTCGGACCGAGACGCTAAACTGTTGAATTTTAAAGAGTTTTGGAGCCAATAAAATAAATGTCAACCTCTCCAGCAAGTTCAACATTACCGGCCTTATATGGGCCTAAACCGGAAAGTTACGCAGGCGATGTGGAGCCATCGGAGGCGTGGCGCATTTTGGGTGAAAATGAAAGCGCAGTGCTGGTAGATGTTAGAACCAGGGCAGAATGGGGTTTTGTCGGTATTCCTGACTTAAATTCGATCGGCAAAAACGTTGTATTGCAGGAATGGCAGAGTTTCCCGGCAATGGAGCGCCAGCCGGATTTTGAAGCGGGCGTCATTCAGCATCTTTCAGCCGCCAACGTGACGAAATCGGCACCGGTTTTTTTCCTTTGCCGGTCCGGCGTTCGCAGCCAAGGCGCTGCAATAGCACTTTCCGCTGAGGGATATGAACGTTGTTACAATTTAAAAGACGGTTTTGAAGGCCCTAAAGACAATGCCGGACATCGAGGCTCGGTGGCGGGCTGGAAAGCTTCAGAATTGCCGTGGCAACAACAATAAACTGGGAGAAAGGTAAAAAGTTAAAAAGTAGAGTTTTCAGGTTTGCTGAGCAGCCGGTTTTTTCATAACAGAAGCGCTGGCAGAATTACGAGTAAAAAATAACAACTCAGAGAATTATCAAAAGAGATTTTGACGATATCGGGAGACTAAATAAATGCGGGCATTGGCGGCGGCAGAAGACGGTGGGCAAGACAAAAATTGGCAGGCGATCTGGGAAAAGATTGCAAGAAGAATGCGCGTCGAATTCGGCGATGATATCTATTCGAGCTGGTTTGCACGGATGGAAATTGCCGATATCGTTGATGACATTTTGATTGTATCTGTCCCAACACGTTTTTTGCGTACCTGGATAAATTCTCATTACAGTGACCGTGTAATTGCTCTCGCCCGTAAAGAATTGACCCAAATTCAGCGTATGGACATTCGCGTCAGGCCTCGCGGCGCACCCGTCCCGCAAAAGAGCGATCCGCAAGAAAAGACTGTTCAGACCAAACCGGCTCACGTGCGCAATCCAGCCGCAGCCCGGGTGGCTTCCAGCGGTGGTTTCACGCCTGCTGGACAGGGGGACGGGCAAGGCTCTCCCCTTGATCACAATATGACGTTTGATAGTTTTGTACCTGGACCATCAAACGAATTGGCCGGTGCGGCTGCCAAGCGGATTTCAGAAACCAAAGCCGATGGTCCCATTCCCTTTAATCCGTTGTATATACACAGCAAGGCCGGCATGGGAAAAACCCATCTGCTCCATGCTATTTCCTGGCATATTCAAAAACATTCACCGCAGCGCAAAGTGCTCTACCTGACCGCCGAACGGTTTATGTATCATTTTGTATTGGCTTTGAATTCAAAGGAAATGCTCGGCTTTAAAGACCATTTCAGAGCAATTGATGTCCTGCTGATTGACGATCTGCAATTCCTCCAGGGCAAATCCATCCAACAGGAATTTTATCACACGTTTAATTCGCTGGTGGACAATAATCGCCAGGTTGTTGTTGCAGCGGACCTGCCGCCGAATGAATTGGATTCTCTGGATGTGCGTATGCGGTCGCGTTTAGCTGGCGGGCTTGTGGTTGACATTGGCCCAACAGATTTTGATTTACGTGTCGGCATCTTAAACGCCCGTTTAGAAGAGGCAAAAAAGCGCTATCCAAACCTCAATGTTCCAACCGAGGTTATTGAATATATTGCCCACCGCGTTACCCGCAGTGGCCGCGAATTGGAAGGGGCATTAACCCGGCTGATTGCCAATTATGAGCTTGTAGATTCAATCATGAGTGTTGATCTGGCTGGCCGTATTTTGAAGGATCTGATCAAATCGTCGCCACAGGGCCGGATCAGAATTGATGATATTTTGCGCAGTGTCGGCAAACATTACAATGTTACCCGGGCAGATTTATTATCGCCAAGGCGCGCGCGCAGCATAGTCCGTCCCCGCCAGGTCGGTATGTATCTGGCCAAACAGTTGACCAGCCGGTCTTTACCTGAAATAGGCCGCCGGTTTGGCGGTCGTGATCACACCACGGTATTGCATGCGGTGCGCAAGATTGAAGAGCTGTTGCGGATGGATGATAAACTTGCCCGTGATGTGGAGTTTTTGCGCGGCATACTGGAACAATAAGCGGGATTTTCCCGAAGTTCTCGATATTGGTTAGATTTCCAGCCCCGAGTCTGTTCTGCAGGCCCGGGGCTGCAATGTTCTGTGTGTAATTTCGTATATGAAACGGTAGGCACTGGAATATGGTTCTGTTATGAAGTATCAGTGTATTTTGAGATATTTCCATGTCTCGAAACCGGTATAGATTTCCTTGGAGTTTAGCCGGTTTTTTCAACTAAGGTTGAGAGTTCAGCGTCACGATCAAAAACCAGCCGGATGGTAGGATTGTGCCGCGAATTTTTGTAGGCGAGAGAAACCATGAGATTTACCATAGAACGGGCTACGTTTCTAAAATCGTTGAAC
>JAJFHR010000101.1 GCA_021775515.1 Hyphomicrobiales bacterium
CAACCACTGTGCTGCGTTTTTGATGCTTGCCTTGGGCACCTCCCATGGCTAGCCTATCTGGGAGGAACTTTATGAAGAGGAAATCACGGCAGTTTCTGTGGCCATGGCGAGGCTGGGCAACATAAATCCTAATGAAGTCGATCAACTCCTCATCGATTTTGTCAGCCAGATGTCCGCCTGCGGCGCCCTTATGGGTAATTTCGATTCAACCGAGCGCTTGTTGGGACAATTTTTATCCGATGATCGGGTGAATATGGTCATGGAGGAAATCCGTGGCCCAGCCGGCCGCAACATGTGGGAAAAACTGTCTAATGTCCAAGAAAGCATCCTCGCCAGTTACCTGAAAAACGAATATCCGCAAACGGTTGCCGTGGTCCTCTCCAAAATCAATTCTGACCATGCCGCAAGCGTCCTGTCTTTACTGCCGGAAGATCTCTCCCTTGAGGTGGTAAACCGGATGTTGAGTATGGAAGCAATTCAAAAGGAAGTTTTGGATAAGATAGAGCAAACTCTGCGATCGGAATTCATGTCCAATCTTTCGCAAACAAGCCGAAAAGATGCGCATGAAACCATGGCCGAGATCTTCAATAATTTCGATCGCCAGACAGAAAGCCGATTTCTCGCAGCACTTGAGGAAAATAATCGCGAAGCTGCTGAACGCATCAAGACTTTGATGTTTACCTTCGAAGATCTAGGCAAACTTGATGCGGCCAGTTGTCAAACACTGCTGCGCAGCGTTGAAAAAGACCAACTTGCACTTGCACTCAAAGGCGCTTCCGACACCCTGCGCGATTTCTTCTTTGAAAACATGTCTGAACGCGCCGGTAAGATGCTCAAAGAAGATATGGAAGTCATGGGTGCCGTGCGGCTGAAAGATGTCGATGAGGCCCAGATGAGCATGGTGAATGTAACCAAAGACCTGGCCGCCAAAGGTGAACTGATGATCACGAAAAATCAAGGAGACGATGAACTGGTCTACTGATCAGGTCTATCGCGTTAAATTAAATGGCTGAAAACGCTAAATTTTTATTCGATACAGAGTTCGTGCAGACTGATAGCAAAGTCTCTGCCGCACCGGTGCGCCGCGAGAAGACCTATTGGACGACAGAGGAACGTAATCTTGCCGGCGCAGAAGGTTTCGAACGCGGCAAACTTGCAGGCATAGAGGAAGCAAACGCAACGATCGCTGCACGAACAGCAGCGGCCCTGGAACACATCGCACAAAATGTTCAAACCCTCACCGGACAATTAGACAATGAGTATAACCGGCTAAAAAGCGAAGGTGTCATCCTGGCGAACTTGATTGCAAAGTCGCTGGCCGCATCACTAATTCAGCGCCAACCCCTGCACGAGATCGAAGCCTTATTTAAAGAGGCAATAAACTTTATGCCCAACACTCCCCACATTGCAGTGCGGGTAAATGAGACGGTGCTTGAAGCAGCAAAAGAAAAACTTGATGCCATCGCCGTTGAAAGCGGGTTTTTCGGCAAAATCATCCTGGTTGGAGAATCCGAAATTCCCCTGGGCGATTGCCGTATTGAATGGGCGCATGGCGGCATTGTCAAAGATCACACCGGGGTTAGAAAAAAAATCCAGGAATTGACCACCCGGTACATCGACACCTCTTATGTGCCGGACGGGCTCGCACTCGATCGCCTTGAACCTGCCGCCCCACCCCACAACCAAGATGAACTGGAAGGCCGAGAAATACCAGACCAGGTAAACCGGTTGTCAGACGCCGATAGTCTGCCGGAGGAGAAATAATATGATTGATGATGAAACTCCAACAGATGGCATTGGCGAAGAAACCCCGCCTGAGGAAATCGATCACGGCGCGGAGGCTCCGGCTATTGAGGGCGAAGGAATTGATTTTGCCAACATGGAATCAGACGCTGCGGCAGACAAGGACAAAAATGCAGAGCCAGAATTTGGCGGCTCGAAAGAGGTCTCGCCCAAATTGGGCAAGGATCTCGAGGCCGTCTACGATATTCCTGTAAATGTTTCTGCAATTCTGGGCCGCACTCACATGGATGTCAGCAGCCTATTAAAACTCGAGGAGGGTAACGTCCTCGAGCTTGATCGAAAAGTTGGGGAAGCCATCGATATTTTTGTCAACAATCGCCTTATCGCCCGTGGCGAGGTTGTCCTTGTCGAAGATCGTCTGGGTGTCACCATGACGGAAATAGTCAAGGGAAGTGAATCCTAGAATGTACGCAGACAGCAAATTTCAGTATTTCAAAAAGACCGGCACAAGACCCGAAATTGGAGCAACAGTATGCGATTACTCATAGTCGGCACTTTATGTGGCCAGCTATCCACCGCCACAAAAATGGCCATGGATAAAGGTGCCAAGGTCACCCAAACCGATACCATTGAGAGCACACTCAAAACGCTGCGGGCAGGAAACGGTGCGGACCTGCTTATGGTAGATGTGGCAATCAACATTGCTGATTTGATTGCCCGGCTTGAAGCAGAACATATTCATATTCCAATTGTCGCCTGTGGCATAGAAAACGACGCCCGCGCCGCCGTGCAGGCCATTCGCTCAGGTGCCAAGGAATATATCCCTCTGCCGCCGGATGCTGAACTCATTGCCGCGGTCATACAGGCGGTTGCAGAGGAAAGTCAGGCCTTCATTTTCAAAGATGATGCTATGGCCGCCCTGGTTCAGCTTGCCAACCAGATAGCACCGTCCGATGCCAGCGTCCTGATTACAGGGGAATCCGGCACCGGCAAAGAAGTGTTGGCCAAACACCTGCACCGCAAATCTAGGCGCGCCGATAAGCCCTTCATTTCAATTAATTGTGCGGCCATTCCCGAAAACCTTCTGGAATCTGAATTATTCGGGCACGAAAAAGGTGCCTTCACCGGCGCAATAGCCCGCCGCATCGGAAAGTTTGAGGAAGCTGGAGGCGGAACCCTGTTACTTGACGAAATCAGCGAAATGGATGTCGGCCTTCAGGCAAAGCTGTTGCGCGCCATCCAGGAGCGGGTAATTGACCGGCTGGGCGGGCGCAAACCAGTTGCCATTGATATTCGTATAATTGCAACCTCCAATCGCGATTTGAGCGATCAGGTTCGCAAAGGAAATTTTCGCGAGGATCTGCTTTATCGCCTCAATGTGGTGAATTTGAAAATTCCGCCTTTACGTGACCGCCCGCAGGATATTGAAGCTCTCGCCATTCACTTCATTAAAAAATACGCCGAGGCAAACGGCCTGGCCATTCGGCCGCTGTCGGCTGACGCCCGCCGTCAATTGTCAATCGGCCTATGGCCCGGCAACGTCCGCGAGCTTGAAAACACCATGCACCGGGCGGTTTTATTAACCACCGGAGAAGAAATTGGCGTTGAAGCGATCCGCAGCCCCGATGGCAGCCGGCTCGATGAAATGATCGTTACGGGAAATCACGGACCAGCGGCTCAAGCAGCAGTTGCCGCCGAGGCAATCTCACGGTCACTGGTCGGACGCACTGTCGCCCAGGTTGAACAGGATCTGATTTTACAAACCCTGGATCACTGTCTGGGCAACAGGACCCATGCTGCAAATATTCTTGGCATCTCGATTAGAACCCTGCGCAACAAGCTCAAACTCTATGGCGATGAAGGGGTGACAGTACCAAACCCGGGCGCGCAACGTTCCCTGGCCTGCTAGTTCAGTAAAGATCGCCTTCGATTATGAGTGACACAACGTCAAACGAAATAACTACTGCTCCTGCCCCCGGCGGCGGCGAGGGCATTGCCGCGCCAGCCGGCCTGAACACTTCCTTTTCAGGCATGCCGGATTGGACAGAAAAATTTCGTCGCCCGGATATCGGATTAGCCCTTGCCGTTATCGGTATTCTGGTTGTTCTCATTTTGCCGATGCCGCCGTTCATGCTGGACTTTTTACTGGCAATTTCAATCACATTTTCTGTGCTGGTGTTAATGACCGCGTTGTTCATCAAGACGCCATTGGAATTTAGCTCTTTTCCGACCGTCCTGTTGATTGCAACCATGATGAGGCTGGCCCTCAACCTAGCCTCCACCAGGCTCATTTTATCCAATGGCCACGAGGGAACCGATGCCGCTGGTCAGGTTATCGAAGCGTTTGGAAATTTCATAACCCAGGGCAATTACGTCATAGGTATTATTGTTTTTGCCATCCTGGTTATCGTCAACTTTGTCGTAATTACCAAAGGTTCCGGCCGCATTGCCGAAGTTGCCGCCCGCTTTACTCTTGATGCCATGCCCGGCAAACAAATGGCAATCGATGCTGATCTTTCCGCCGGACTGATAAATGAGGATGAGGCCCGTTCGCGGCGCAAAAGGCTGGAAGACGAATCCTCCTTTTTTGGTGCCATGGACGGCGCCTCGAAATTTGTCCGCGGAGATGCGATTGCCGGCATCCTGATCACTTTTATCAACATCATCGCCGGTATTATCGTCGGCGTCGGGCAAAAAGATTTAACTCTGGCAAGTGCGGCTGAAACCTACACGCTGTTGACGATTGGTGATGGTCTGGTTAGTCAGATACCAGCCTTGATTGTATCAACAGCCGCTGGTCTTTTGGTCTCCAAGGCCGGTGTTGACGGAGCCGCCGATAAAGCCCTTCTTGCCCAACTTTCTGGATATCCCAAGGCATTGGGCCTGTCGGCATTTCTCATGCTTATTATGGCCTCACTGCCAGGAGTGCCGGTGATACCGTTTGTTTTGCTTGCTGGGCTGTCCGGTGGATATGCCTGGAGTTCCACCCGCAAGCAGGAAGCGGCCAAAGTCACACAGGAAATAGCCCAGGTTGAAGCCCAAGCTGAAGCAGCACCGACCGAAGAGCCGATCAGTACGGCCTTATATATGGATGATCTTCGTCTGGAACTGGGTTATGGCCTGCTGCCTCTCATCAATAGCGCCGAGGGCGACCGCCTGACCGAACAGATCAAAGCACTTCGCCGCCAAATGGCGATGGATATGGGCTTTGTCATGCCAGCGGTTCGCATTCTCGATAATATGCAGCTTGAGAGCAATGTATACTCGATCAAGGTAAAAGAAGTAGAATCCGGTGGCGGAGAACTCTTCATTGATCACTATATGGCGATGGATCCCAAGGGGGATATCGTTGATCTTCCAGGCCAGCAAACAACCGAACCTGCATTTGGCCTGGCCGCCACATGGATTGATGGCAGCATGCGGGATGAAGCAAGTTTCAGGGGATATACTGTCGTCGATCCCGCAACTGTGCTGACAACCCATCTAACGGAAATACTGAAGCTAAACATGGCCGAGCTTCTGTCTTATGCCGAGGTTCAAAAACTGCTTAACGAACTTTCAAACGAGCACCAAAAACTGATTGAAGACATCGTGCCCAGCCAGATCAGTGTCAGCGGCATTCAGCGTGTTCTGCAGTCCTTGTTGCTGGAGCGTGTTTCTATTCGCGATCTTGCAACAATTCTGGAAGGCATCGCTGAAGCCACCAGCTTCACCCAGCATTCAACCTCAATAACCGAACATGTACGCAGCCGGTTGGCGCGACAGCTTTGCGCAGCAAATACTTCGGCTGCCGGTTATCTGGCCTTGATCACCCTGACACCGGTTTGGGAGCAGAAATTTGCCGAATCTCTGGTCGGCCAGGGTGAAGAACGGCAACTTGCCATGGCCCCAAGCGAACTCCAGGAATTCATCTCCCTGGTCCGTGACCGCTTTGAAGAAGCAGCCGTTGCCGGCGAAATGCCTGTATTACTGACAAGCCCATCGATCCGGCCCTATGTGCGATCAGTGGTCGAGCGCTTCCGCAACCAGACCACCATTTTATCGCAAAGTGAAATTCACACTACTGCTAAACTAAAAACCGTTGGTTCCGTTTAGAAAACTAGCCAGAATTTAGTACTCTTTGTGCTTACGAGCTTGGCCCGCTGTCAAAACCAACTTCGTCGACCAATTCACTGGCCCGTTTACGGTGCGCAGCTATCGTCACGAGCGGTATTGTATCCGCTTTAAATTCGCCCCAGGATCTAACCAGATTCGACCATTCAACACCCGGTTTTACCGGATATTCAAAATTAATCTCGGCATAGATTTTCTGGGCTTTATCACCAGAGAGGAATTCCATCAACTTGATGGCTTCACTTTTATGCGGCGCACTCTTCGCCAGCACCATACCGGACAGGTTGATATGTGACCCGCGCCCTTGTGTATTGGGGAAAATTATTCTGACCGATTTTGCCCATTCTTTTTGAACCGGCTTTTTCTCATTTGTTACCATCTTACCTAAATAGTAGGTATTTCCGACCGCAATATCGCACTCCCCGGAAAACACGGCCTTGATTTGTCCACGGTCATTTCCAGAAGGTTTGCGCGCCAGGTTTGCTTTTAGGCCACTAAGCCATTTTTTTGCTTCCGCTTCACCCTTATGAGCAATCATCGAAGCGAACAGGGAGATATTATAAACGTGCTGCCCGCTGCGCACGCAAACCCTGCCACGCCACTTGGGATCGGCAAGTTCTTCATAGGTAAATGTCTTCTGCTTCACCCGCTCCTGCGACACATAGATAACCCGTGATCTGCGTGTCAGCCCAAACCAGTTACCCTTCGGGTCACGATAGATTTCAGGTATGTTTTTGGACAATTCCTGAGAGTTTACAGGCTGTGAAATTCCGGCAGTTACCGCCTTGAGAAGGCGATCAAAATCAGAGGTCAGCAGCACATCGGCAGGACTGTTGGCACCTTCTGATTGCATGCGCTCAATCAGCCCTTTTTTGGCAAAAATCGTGTTGACCTTGATACCGGTTTTCTTTGTGAATGCCTTAAAAAGTGGTGCCACTAAAAAAGGTTGGCGGTAAGAATATACGTTAACTTCACCCGCCTGAACCGCCATCGATGAGGTGGCAATTCCAGCAAAAATGCCCAGGGCGATAGCATATCGGGTAGCGCACATTAAGCGAAAACTCATAAATCCATTCCTTCAATATTCACAAACATCAAACTCGGGTCTTTGCACTGAGTGAATTTAACCGGTTTGACCATTTTGAAAGTGACATAAGTCAAATATTTGCAGACTGTCAACCGGAAACA
This sequence comes from Hyphomicrobiales bacterium, assembly GCA_021775515.1. Lineage (GTDB taxonomy): Bacteria > Pseudomonadota > Alphaproteobacteria > Rhizobiales > JAJFHR01 > JAJFHR01. The sequence continues at coordinate 7,045 of JAJFHR010000101.1, forward strand.
GAGGATTTTTAGAACATTAGAAATCTTAAAAAGTACAATAAAAACAGTAGTTTAGATAAATTCTAAGATACTGTCCTTTGTTTTCAGCTATTTAGGCAAAAAGACGTGGAAAATTTTGTACCCCTATCCGGGATCGCGCGTCATGGGAGTTTTGATCACGCCCTGGCTCAGTTAGCGCCCAGACGCTCCAAACCCTTCAGGCTGGTTTCAAAGGTTTCATCCAATACGAGCGCGCGCCGAAAATCCTCGATTGCTTCCTTGGTTTTACCCATCGCTTCGAAGATATGACCCCGGGTATCAAATGAAACCGGGTCGGTTTGTTTCAAGTTGACGGATTTGTTGGAATCTGCCAGGGCGAGGTCGAACTTCTTGACCATAAACAAGGCCCAGGCTCTATTATTATAAGCTAGGGCATTGTCTTTTTGTGCCTCGATTACAATTCCATGATCAGCAATTGCTTTTTCAAACTGCTTAAGCCGCGCATAAGCCACACCGCGGTTGGTATAGGCTTTCATGTTTTTGTTATCGAGTTTAATTGTGCGGCTGTAATCGGCAATTGATGCCTTGTAATTTTTGCTGGCAAAATAAGCTTCACCGCGGAAAAAATATGCATCCGCATTCGATTTTTCACCTGAAATAGCTAATGTGAGATCACCAATGGCAGCGTCATAGTTTTCCAATTGCAGATGAGCCACGCCGCGGCCAAAGCGTGCACCTTTAGTATTCGGCGCCAATAACAAAACATTGGAAAGGTCTTTGATGATTTCCCCGTAAGCTCCCAACGCGCTGTTGGCAAGAGCGCGATAGCTGAGCGCCTTAATGGAATCAGGCGCAATTCTGAGGGCAGCCGAACAATCGCGAACGGCTGATTCATACCTTTTTGTATCGATAAAAGCCAAACACCTGTTGGTAAAACCAACCGCTGAGCCGGGGTCAAGCTCCAGAGCCAAAGTGTAGTCTTCCAATGCGGCTTCGAAACGCTTGAGACTATGATAAGCGGAGCCGCGATTTATCATAGCCACGGCTTTGTTAAAATTCGTCAGACTTTTGGAATTAATTGCCCGGTTATAAAGTCTAATTGCCTTATTGGGATCACCTTTGCGATGAGCCTCCATGCCCCGGGTAATATCGTCAACGGGCCCGGCAACAACATTTCCTGCCACGCTCAAAACAATGCCGAATAACAAAACCGGAAAAATGCATCGGCCAAAAACGCGTATAAAAATTTCCATCTTACGCCCAAACACAGCCGTGCACCTGTTGTTCTGCCCGCCAGCTTATGATTATGAACTCATGAACAAAAAACAAAATGGTTGAGTTCATCTTTCAGCGGTAGGTATCCTAATCGCGCATGTTGACGAATTGCAGGGGCAATTCAATCTTCATGCCCTTAACGCAGGCGATCGCCTGTTGCAGGTCATCTCGTTTCTTGCCGGTCACACGAAGTGTATCACCCTGAATTGCGACCTGTACTTTCATCTTTGAAGATTTTATGTCTTTGACAATGCGTCTTGCCAAATCACGCTCAATCCCCTGCTGAATTTGAACATACTGGCGAACAGATTGCCCCGCTGCCGGTTCAACTTCCCCATAATCGAGCACACCGGCATCAATTTTTCGACGGCTTAAATGTCCCTGCAACAACTCATGCATCTGTCGCAGTTTCAAATCATCATCCGCCTCCAGCAGTAATTTCTCTTCCTGACGTTCTATGGTGCAGTTCGACCCCTTAAAATCATAACGCTGGGTCATTTCCCGTCTCATATTATTAAGCGCATTATCGACTTCCGCCAAATCGGTCTTCGATTCAATATCAAATGAGGGCATGACCATTCCTTCAGGTTGGGGTCTAAGCTTAATATTGGTATCATTGATAGGCAGAGACCCTAAAGGAAAACGTAATCTTCAACGACAATACCAGAACCTATTATAGGCAACCGACGTCGCCCCAGGCTAGAAGTTTCGTGTCAAATTAGCAGAAAATTCCCAAAATAAAACGCCCCCGGGGACACGGGAGCGTTTCAATTTGATCCAACTTAGCTGTCGAGCAATCGTGGATATAGGGTGTTTATACGCTGCGGCGATGCAAATTCAGGGCAACCTCATCTAATTCCGATTGTTCATGCGCCAAAAATTCACTTTCACGGCGCCTGATGTCTTTTTCCTCGATGAGTTCCATCTTCTTCAATTCACCGAATTCCTCGGCCAGGTCATCCTGCGCCTTGGCCAGCTGTTCTGTAAGTCCGTTAATGGATTCCAGCAGTTTTTCCCGCCGATCGCCAACAGCTTTGGCAAACATTGGATAGGCAAAATGTTTTACATCCGTTATTCCTGAACGTTCCTGCTCAGCTGAAATCTGTTGCTCCAGCTCCGCAACTTTGCGCTCGAAATCTGCGATCATTGCCTCGATTTCGCCAACTGCCCGGCGTTTTTCATCAACTTGAAACCGTTGCAGCCTGATTAATGTTTCTCGTGACCTCATAACTCATACACCTGCATTTAGTCTTCAGAATAATCATTGTCATTCAAGATTTGGGCCAACTTTTCATATCCCTCACCAATCAAGGCTCTGTCATTGATGCCTTGCGACAAAAAATCCTCTAATAGAGGGTGAAAATGAATGGCTTCATCCAACTCCGGGCTGCTTCCTGCCCGATAGGCCCCAAGCCGGATTACTTCTTCCATGTCATTATAGGCCGACATCAACCGCCGCGCCCGCGTGATATGCGGCTGCGCCTCGGTCAGCACACAGCCTGGCATGGTACGGGAGACGGATTTCAGTATGTTTATTGCCGGAAACCGCCCTCGTTCGGCGATTTGCCGGTCCATGACAATATGACCATCCAGTATACCGCGCACGCTGTCGGATATCGGCTCATTATGGTCGTCACCTTCAACTAAAACCGTAAACAGTCCGGTGATTGAGCCACATCCAGCCCCCGGTCCGGCACGTTCCAGTAGACGAGGCAGTTCGGTGAAAACAGTTGGCGTATAACCTTTGCTCGTGGGTGGCTCACCACCGGCAAGCCCGATTTCACGCTGGGCCATGGCAAAGCGTGTAATACTGTCCATTAGACACAGAACATCATTATCAAGATCACGAAAATATTCTGCCAGCGTCAACGTTAAATAGGCCGCCTGGCGCCGCATAAGTGCGGATTGATCAGAAGTCGCAACAACAACGATCGAGCGGGAAAGCCCCTCTTCGCCTAATCCATCTTCAATAAACTCTTGCACTTCACGGCCACGTTCGCCGATCAACCCGATAATCGACACATCCGAGGCGGTATTTCTGGCAAGCATGGAAAACAGCACGGATTTGCCAACACCGGAGCCAGCAAAAATGCCCATGCGTTGGCCCTTGCAGCAGGTCACAAATGTATTAAGCGACCGCACGCCAAGATCGATAGGTCCACCAACCCGCGAGCGCGAATGCGCCGGAGGCGGTTGGTTTTTAGTGGAATATATTGAAGGTCCTGGCGTTAGTGGTCCTTTGCCATCAATCGGGCGTCCCATCGCATCCACCACCCGGCCAAGCCAGCTTCGATCCGGTCGAATATGGCAATCGATGTCGGAAACCAGGGCCCGGCACCCCATGCGCACACCTTCAAGCGGACCAAACGGCAGGCACAACGCCTGATTTTCGCGAAAGCCGACAACTTCGCATTCAACCAACTGGTCGCGTTGGCCCTCAATGATGATACGTGACCCGATGCTCATCACGTGCAACGGGCCACTGACTTCTACCAGCAAACCTTTCACACCACTCACCCGCCCATAGTGTTCGAGGAGGGGAAGTGTGGATATTTCAGAAATTAGCCCTTGCACACTCGCTCTTAATCCAACCGTTGGCTGGCAAATTTATTGCGATAAACCTGTGGGTGAGACTGTATGTAAGCTCGTACGAATCAACCCGTTGAGCCTATAGTGCACCCTAAGCGTTTAAGGTTTCGTAAACCTTGTTTTTTCAGTTGCACTTTGAATGACGTATTGTTGCAACGATCAATCAGAGGTAGCAGGTTGCGTGTAAATCGGGGGAAAGGTTCTTTTTTGAGTTCCTGAGTGTTAAGAATTTGTGTCGATAAATGACAATGATTATATTTTGTTAACCATTTGGGGCCTATCTTAACAATTAGCTAAGATAGAAGATACTGCCGGTATCTGGCAGTGATTCGTGCTTTTTACGTTACGGCCCAGAATGGGCGCAAAAAGAGAGGGATCTCATGAGAGTTCTTCTAATAGAGGACGATAGTGCAACTGCTCAAAGCATAGAGTTGATGTTGAAATCAGACGGATTTAACGTCTATACGACTGATCTCGGTGAAGAAGGAGTTGATCTGGGTAAACTGTACGATTACGACATTATACTTCTTGATCTCAACCTGCCGGATATGAGCGGATATGAGGTGTTGAAAACGTTGCGGCTGAGCAAGGTTAACACGCCGATACTGATTCTGTCAGGCCTCGCGGGAATTGAGAACAAGGTTCGCGGGCTGGGCTTTGGTGCTGATGACTATATGACTAAACCGTTCCATAAGGACGAACTGGTCGCGCGGATCCATGCTGTCGTACGCAGGTCAAAAGGTCATTCCCAATCAATCATCACGACCGGTGATCTCAAAGTTAATCTGGACACTAAAACCGTCGAAGTTAACAATCAACGCGTACATTTGACCGGCAAAGAATACCAGATGTTAGAGCTGCTTTCCTTGCGCAAGGGCACCACCTTGACCAAGGAAATGTTCTTGAACCATCTTTACGGTGGAATGGACGAACCCGAATTGAAAATTATCGATGTGTTTATCTGCAAACTTCGCAAGAAACTGGCGACAGCCACCAGCGGAATGAATTATATTGAAACGGTTTGGGGACGTGGATATGTGTTGCGCGATCCTGACGAGGATGCCGGCGAGCTTATGAAAGCCAGCGCTTAAAACAGATTTCGTCAATTTAACACAAAAAAGGCTCCGATTTTCGGAGCCTTTTTTTTGGTCTATTAGCCAGATTGCGTGTGGATCTATCCTGCCTGTTGCCGAAATAATGCCGATACCCGTTGCGATAGATCTCCAGCGTCAGCATCAGCCGGTTTACCTGCCGGACGAATAGTTTCCGGCGCATCAGCGTCAGCCTGCGCAGATTGATACAATCCCCGTTTTTCAACCACCGGCTTAAACTCGTTTGTCAAACCAATTACGGTTTCTGCTGCACCAAGCAATAAATAACCATCGGGTGCCAATTGTTTCGACAACCGGTCCAAAACATCCGACTTGCCATCCCGGTCAAAATAAATCAGAACATTCCGGCAAAAGATTACATCAAATTTTCCCAGTGGCGCAAAACTATCCAGCAGATTAAACGGGCGGTATTGCACCATGGCGCGAATATTTGAATCAATTTGCCATAGCTCGCCTATCTGTTTAAAATATTTAACTAGTTTCTGGATTGGCAACCCACGCTGAACCTCAAATTGACTATACATTCCCGCTTTGGCTTTTTCTAAAACCTCAGTTGAAATATCCGTCCCGATGATATCGATATGCCAGCCGGCTAACTTGTCAGCCATATCCTTCAGACACATGGCGAGCGTATAGGGCTCCTGGCCGGTCGATGCCGCTGCACACCAAATTCTCAAGCGCTTAGATTTGCTTCTTTCGGCCAGCAAATGAGGCATAATTACCTCGGTGAAATGTTCAAAAGGCACTTTGTCCCGGAAGAAAAATGTTTCATTTGTGGTCATGGCTTCAACCACATTTTCCTGAATTTTGCTCCCGGTCGGCAACTTCATCGCACCAATGAGTTCATCAAGGGTCTGAAAACCGTTGGACCGGGCAATGGGGAGCAAGCGGCTTTCAAGCAGATAAATTTTTTCACGGGAAATGACAAATCCGGATCGCTCTTTGAGTAGCGAATATAGATAGTCAAAATCTGCAGATTTCATAACTAACAGCCTTGAATTATTTTTATTATTTTGGGCGTAATTTCATTGAGCGGCAAAACGGCTGAACAAATACCGGCCCTTGCGGTGGCACCTGGCATCCCCCAAACTACACTTGTTTCTTCGTCTTGCGCTATTATTGATCCTCCTGCCTGAGAAATGCTGACGCTGCCAGCAGCGCCATCGCTTCCCATTCCGGTAAGAATAATTCCAAGTGCCGATGCTCCAAAAAGCTTGGCAACACTGTCAAACATAGGATCTACAGCAGGTTTACAGAAATTGACCTGCGGGCCGTCATCAAGTTTTACCGTCGGACCGCCTTTGTCCACCAAGGTCAGGTGAAACCCACCAGGGGCCACATAGATTTTTCCCGGTTCAAGTTTTTCGCCATCTATGGCTTCATGGCAATCGCGATTTGCCGTGCGGGAAATGTGCTCCGACAGGATGGTGGTAAAGGTTGCCGGCATATGCTGGGTGACCACCACAGGAATACGATCAAGGGAGGCGGACAAATTCTTGAACACCTCAAACAAGGCTTGAGGACCGCCGGTGGATGAGCCGATAGCCAGTATCTTCGGTATTGCGCGCGAAAAAGGTTTCAGCAGTATCTTGCCCTGTTCATCAAGAACGGGAGCAAGCCGCACCGGCCTTTCAGCGACCGGCTGGCCGCTGGTTTTGGGGGTGTTCAATTCTTTTGCACGCGCTCCTGCCACACCGGAGACATCAATTCCGGCGAGCGCTTTGACCTTGGCTACGAGTTCGTCGCGAAACTCCTTCGAAGTTGTGACGCCGCGATTGTTATCCGGTTTGGGAATATAATCGCTTGCTCCCAGTTGCAACGCTTTTAGGCTGATATTGGCATTGCGCGTGGTCAAGGTTGAAGACATCAGAACTTTTACGCCCGGACAGTTTTTCAGCAGCTGTGGCAGGGCTTCAATCCCGTCCATTTCCGGCATTTCAATGTCGAGAACCACCACATCCGGCCGACTTTTGGCGACATCATTGACCGCGAGAAGACCATGGCGATGCGAAGCGACAACCTCGATATCTTCTTCCTCGCGCAACCATCGCGAAACAAGACCGCGGATTACAACGGAATCATCAACAACCATGACGCGCGCCTTGCGGGCGTCCGCGGAGTTGGCCTGTAGATTGGCGGCGGTAGATAAACTCATGCGCTTAAATCAGCCCTACTTCTTGAAATTTTGCCTCGATAATGTCTTTGTCAAACGGCTTCATTATGTATTCGTCTGCTCCAGCACTAATAGCCTGGGTAATATGGTTCATGTCATTTTCCGTGGTACAAAAAACAACAACTGGGTCTTTTCCTCCGGCCTCATTTCTCAGCGCGACCAAAAAATCAAGTCCGTTCATTACCGGCATATTCCAGTCCAGCAGAATGGCATCGGGCATTTGTTCGTGGCACTTATTCAGCGCCACCTCGCCATCTTCAGCTTCAACAATAGAAAACTCGAGATCTTCCAGGATCCGTCGGGCTACTTTTCGTATTACCCGGCTGTCATCAACAACGAGACACTGCTTCATTAACTCTCTCTCCTGCAGATCGTAGCGCAAACGGGATGCCGCCTCGCTAGACAAATTCCTATATCTACGTTAGGCGGCACTCATCCGCTTTTCAAAACTCAAAACGCGTTCAATATCGAGGACTAACATCAGTTCATTTTCAAGACGTTGCACACCGCTGGAAATCTCGCACCAGCGCGGATCCAGGTTCGAAGGATTATTCTCGAATGTATCTTTGGACAGATGATGAACTTCTCCGACCCCATCGATAATTAGCCCATAAGATTCACCGCGATACTCGACACCAACTGCCATGCTTTGTCCGCCATCTTTTCGCGGCGGCAAACCCAGGCGTTTTCGCATATCAATTGCAGTGACGATACGTCCGCGCAAATTCAAAACACCGGCAATTTCAGGAGCTGACAGAGGTATCTCCGTAAGAGATTGAGGCATAAAAATATCTTCAACGTTTGAGATCGGCATGCCAAATAACTGATCCGAAATCGTTACGGTTACGTATTCGATTGAACCTGCTTCACTCAAATCACCACCGTCAGCAGGTGTTGTTGTTGCCGTCTCGTTCATGCTGCCTCTCCCACTAAATCGCAGGTTTCATTCAAAATGTGGATTAAGCCCTCGCGGTCAAATTTTGCCACATAATCATGGAAACCGGCTTCTTTACCCTTTTCCACTGCTAATTTCGATGTGTATGAGGAAATCGCCACGATCGGGGTTTTTTTCCATTTTTCGTCAGCGCTGACGAATTTGGCAAAATCAAAACCGTTCATTTCAGGCATCTCGATATCACTCACGATAATATCGAATTTCTCACCGGTTTCGTTTAACTTGATGGCATCTAGCGCAGATTCCACGGTTGTCACATCGAAGCCTTGAGCGCTCAAAATCGGCGTCAGCATGTTTCTGAAAAAAGAACTGTCATCAACTAATAACAATTTACGTTTTTCCGGGTCCTGGCCCTGCTCTTGACTATGGAACCAATTGTCAAATGCTTGTGGCAGGAAATATCCTATATCAATAACTTCAGTTGCTACGTCCTTGATAATCGCGGAACCGACCATTCCCGGTCGATCAGCAGTAACCTCAATATCCAGCGGCTGTTCGACGATGTCGACAATCTCGTCAACAACCAGGCCCATAACATGATCATCATCCGCAAAAACCAAGATAGGCTGGCGGCCGCTTTCCTTGCGGTCAGCATCCGGATTTACATAAACCAGCGGCATAAGCTTTCCACGGTATTGAACCAGATCGCGGCCGTTGCTGGGTTCAATTTTTTCTACATCCACCTCTTCAAGCCGGGTAACCAGAGACAACGGCACAGCCTTGGGCTCGGCCGATCCAGCCTTGAACAGAAGAATAGAAATCGTACCACTTCCCAATGTGGCCTGGGAGGCGTCTTTCACTTCTTTTGAATCTTCATCACGAAGAGTTTCACCACTGATTTTTTGTGCAACACCATTTGGATCGACAATCATGATCACACTGCCGTCACCAAGGATGGTATTGCCTGAAAACAGGTTGTTATCCCGAAGCAGGCTCGACATCGGTTTAACGACGATTTCTTCAGTATCAAAAACACTATCGACCACAATGCCAAAATTCTTCTGGCCCACCTGGGTAACAATAATAAATCCTTCTTCAGCGGTATTCGTCGTCATTTCCACAGGCTCGGTAGCAAGCTCCAACTCAGCAGAACCCTCATCGTCGAGCACGACGCTGTCTTCCTTGGGATCAGCGTCATGTTCTATTATCGCCTGTTCAGACAAATCGAGAACCTTGGCCAATTGAACCAGCGGCAAAAGTTTGTTGCGCAACCGCAGGACGGGTGTGTCATTGATCAGTTCAATGCGATGATCAGAACCCGCCTGTGCCCGCACCAGTTCGACCACATTAAGTTGTGGCACGGCAAAGCGCTGGCTGTTTGCTTCGACGATCAAGGCAGAAACAATTGCCAGAGTCAGAGGAATTTTTATGGAAAACGTGGAACCCTTGCCGGCGACCGATACTACGTCCACCGAGCCGCCGATAAGTTCAATGTTAGTGCGCACAACATCCATGCCCACCCCACGACCGGAAACATTAGTGACAGCGGCAGCGGTCGAAAATCCAGCCTTGAAAATATACTTGTGGATCTGTTCTTCCGACATCTGCTCAAGGTCGGCTTCACTCTCCAAACCGTTATCGATAACTTTCTGTTTGATTTTTTCAGTGTTGAGCCCGCATCCGTCTTCGGAAATTTCGATAATGATATGGCCACCTTCATGGTAGGCGCGCAGTGTTATTTTGCCCACTTCTGATTTACCGGCATCTATACGTGCTTGAGTGGTTTCAAGCCCGTGGTCAGCGGAATTTCGCACCATGTGGGTGAGCGGATCCTTAATCAATTCAAGAACCTGGCGATCAAGCTCCGTTTCGGCTCCAATCATTTCCAGGTCAATTTTTTTGTCGAGATCATTAGCCAGATCACGAACAATTCTCGGGAGTTTTTGCCACGCATTTCCAATCGGCTGCATGCGGGTCTTCATCACCCCTTCCTGCAATTCAGCAGTCACACTCGACAAACGTTGCAGCGGCACATGGAATTCGCTGTCATTGTGTCGGCGAACCATTTCCAGTAGCTGGTTGCGGGTTAACACCAACTCGCTGACCATGGTCATTAAGGTTTCCAGCGTGTCAACATTGACGCGAATAGACTGATTCTGAACTGAAACTTCTTTCTTTTCGGCGCCGGACTTCGCCCCACTATCCGATTTTGAGGCGGTTTTACTTTTTACTGCAACAGGCTCAGCTTTGCTTGCCGGTTCGGGTGTTTTGGCGGCCGCACTTGAAGGCTCTGCCGCCTTAAACGTATCTGGAACCGGCGGCGTGGCCATATCATCGGGGCCGGCAGCATCCTGAAAAGCTCTTTCCAAATCATCGAGAGAAACTTCTCCCGCTTTTAATTCCCGCTCGACGATTTTCAGTTGTCCATCACCATCGGCAACTTCCTCATCGGCAACATTCACAACCACGGCTGGTTCCGAATTATCGTCTGCCGGCGCTGCCTCGCTGTTTGCAGCGCCATCGCCTGCGGGAGCACTATCACCTACCTCTGACAACCGGTCCAACTCAGAAATCAAATCATTGTCTGTGCCGTCGGGCTCTGCCTCATTTGCCTCAAGCTCGGCTAAAATTTCTTTAATTCGGTCAAGTGAATTCAAGATCAGCGTCACAGCATCTTGTGTAACCGGAACGCCATCCCGAAATTTGCCCATCAACGTTTCTGCGGCATGGGCGAGAGCTTCAAGCCGGGGTAAACCAAGAAATCCGCAAGTACCCTTAATGGTATGGACCAGCCTGAATATATTATCGAGAATTTCGCCGTTATTTGGATCTTGTTCGAACTTCACAAGTTCCATATCCACGACATCAAGACTCTCAGAAGTTTCAGTCAGGAATTCGCTTAAAAGATCATCCATCGTACAAATCCCACCAATGAAGCAATAAGGATTAAGAAATTACGGCACCACCCGTACCCCGCTATACGGCCAAGTCTGTTCGCAAAGGGTTAAAATAGATTGAATTGCGATTATTAATTGTGAAAATCCAAAAACACACGCAACTGGATAGGACTGGCATAACGACTTAGGAAATTTCACCTGTTCTCCCGAGGCAAAACTCTATACCTGGCTTAACACCAGGGCTTAAGAAACAATTCGGAATTGTTCCACAGTCCGGCAGCAGAATTGCCTGCCAAAATCGGAGAGAAGTTGGTGCAGTCTACAAACTGGCTCAACCGTCACCAGGGGTGAGACTTTTATGCTGGCCCGCTTGCTGTCAGGATTACCTGATCTTCAAAATCCTGGGTCGATAAATCAAGGCCAACCATGCGCGCAATCAATCCGGCATAATAGACCTGAACATCACGGGCATCAATTTCCGCACCCTCAACTTCGGCCTTAATAAGGGCGCTGGATTTTTCCGATAATTTGGCCCCCTTGCCGGAGCAGCGAATTTCGTAATGAGGATTATCGCGGTCTTCTGTGGTCATAACCTTGATAACCCCGCCTCGAGGAATTGTAGATAAACCGATTAAGATCATGTTCATTAAAAGCTTTACCTGATCTTTCGGGCGGGTTTGAAAGGGACATTCCCATTCCAGCGTTACCCGTGGGGAAGTCGCGAATTCCCTCGAGATTTCTTCGGCAGCGGCCAGATCTATCTCGGAGCCCGCTGTGCCTGAAGCACCAAAAGCCAACCTGGCAAATTTCAGCTTCACAGAAGCACTCTCTGCACTTTTTCTGACGAGATCCATGGCAATGTCTCTCATCTCCTCGTCGTCTTCCTCATCCAGCACTTCCAGGCCATTTATAATCGCCCCTACCGGTCCGATGACATCGTGGCAAACCCGGCTTGCCAGAAGCGCTGCCAGATCAAGATCACTAAGAGTAGTATTAGAAGTCATGAGATAAAATCCTCGCTGACAAGGTTAGGCAATCAAAGGGATCAATTCCCAAAGTCAGATATAGGTGACACAAATATCTGATTCATATAGGTTCCACTAGGATTCGCTTGTGTTTTTCCCAAATAATTTCTGCTTGCCCATTCACCGTCCGACATAAGTTAAATACAAAATAGCCAGCAACTTTCTGTAGAATACAATTACAACCGGAAAAACCATTGATGCCCCAATCATCTGAACTATGCTCTCAACTCATTGGAGTTGCTCTTGCCGCCGGCCGCTCGGTGATGAAACATTATCGCGAAGGTGTTGAGGTCTCTATCAAAGGCGACCGCACACCAGTTACACAAGCGGATACTGATGCAGAAACTATCATCCTTGAGGCTCTCGGCACCATCGTTCCCCACATCCCGGTGATCTCCGAAGAAGCCGCATCCCGCGGCGTGGTGCCAAGCATAGCCGACGAATTTTTTCTCGTAGATCCGTTGGATGGCACAAAGGAATTCATCAACCATAACGATGAATTCACCGTCAACATCGGCCTGATAAAAAACCAAACTCCTGTCATGGGTATTGTTTATGCACCGGCGCTTGATCGGCTGTTTTTTGCCCCCGCCCGGGACAAAGCCTTCGAATTAAGTATCAGTTGTGATGCAACACCAAACCTCGACCAGGTGCAAAGACTTCATGCGCGCCTACCTCCCCCGGCAGGTCTAACCGCAGCCGTCAGCCGGTCACATATCGATGAAAAAACAGATAGATTCTTGAGTAAATTTAATATCATCGAGAGGCGCAGTGCCGGATCGTCTCTAAAATTCTGTCTTATAGCCTCAGGAGAAGTGGATATTTACCCGCGTACCGGCCCAACCATGGAGTGGGACACGGCAGCAGGACATGCCGTATTGGTGGCCGCAGGAGGAAGCGTGGTCACCGGGGATGGTAATTCACTAACCTATGGCAAGAGTGAGTCTAACTATAAAAACCCACCGTTTACCGCGCGCGGACGAATTAACTAAACCGCAATGGCTCGCAAGGTTTCCGTTTTATCCATGGTTGAGGGGGTCGGGATTTTCCAGACCAATCGCCCGCAAATCTAATCCAAATGGGCGATTTCGCCTTGGAGAACCGGCCATTTTTTTTCCGCCTTGCGAATGTTTCTATCAGATGCCCGCAGCCATTTTTTCCGAGCATCCAATGAAAAGAAAAAATAGAGCTTATTTTTGGCAAGTGCCCAAATTTTTGGGTTACCTCGCGGGACACTTCCCTGAGCTATCGCATAAGCGCCATAGCCTGAGAACTGAGGGGTATATACCTTGGGAAACTTTAAAAACTCCTCACGATTTCCTTGATTTGAAAACCGCCAGTTAATGCCATTCACCTGAATTTCGAATTCACCCGTCCCCACCACGGGTCCGTTAGGCGACCAAAAGCTGACCACATCGTATCCCGCGAGCGCAAAGCCGGTTGCAGGATCCGTCCAGATTTTGTCATCTGCACGCAATATTTGAGGAAATGCCATAATTCCCAACGATACAACTACTACGATATAGGACCGAACGGATAGGATTTGAGCACGGAAAAAATTCATCGGGTCTCTTTTCTGCTCGGAAGATTTGCAGAAAAATAGTTCATCATAAGGGTTTCGGCAACAAAGTAACGAAACGTTAAGGCTGGCTTCGGATTGTTACGCGAATTCGTAAACAATCAGGAAACTTGACTCCACTGCCCGGCAAATGTCGGCGCCCCTGGAAACTAAGACACTCCGAATTCAGGGGCGAGAGCCGGTCAGTAAATGTCCTGCCATTAAATAGGCACAAAAGCTTCTTAAGGAAGTCTAATCATCGTGGCCAATAACTGAGGATACATACATGAAACCCAATTTCCCAAAAAAAACCTCCCTCAGCCTGTTGTTTTTCCTCGCCGCAATGATTGTGACGGCGAACCAGACGCCTGGATATGCAGACGATGCATCCGATCACCAGCCCGCGGCAAGTTCTTATTCCCGCGAAGAAATTGTTACTGCGGGTCACAGGTTTTTTGGCAAGACCAGTGGTGGCCTGGCCCTTGCTGTTGAATCAATTTTTTCCAAGCTCGG
>JAJFHR010000102.1 GCA_021775515.1 Hyphomicrobiales bacterium
AAGCAGAGCCGATAATTCCAAATGCATGCTCAATGCCGTGCATTTGCAGCACTTTTACGAATGCTTCTTCAGTGGTCATCTTCATGGTGGAGCGTCCTCAATTGTGGAATTGTCTACCTGGAAAGGGGCCGGGCGGCCAAGTCGGGTGAAGACCTATTTGTTCTCGTAGACCCCTGTTCCATTTTGTAAGTCACTTAGTGGTATTTGTCTGTCGGTTTCTAGGTCCAGATACTAGCAAAGGTTGGGACCAAAAATTCCAGTTGTTTCGTCAAGAAATTAGAAAACGGCGCGCAGCTGCCTGAGAAACTGCCTGACCTGAATAGGAACTGGCCCTGACGAGTGTTGAACCAGAACATGAATTGGTTCTGCTCTAGCCCCTCACCCGTTCTGACCTGGGGTCATAGAAGGGTTTTGAGGAAACGTCTGCTGCAAACAGTTTTCCGGCAACGTCAATGGTATAGGCACTTGCCAACATCTCATCGAGCGTTTCGCCCTCACGAACCGGCACATAGCCCATACCCATCGCGGCGGCAAAATAGTGAGCGTAGTTACCGGAAGTTAAATGGCCAACCACGTCACCGTCGCGCAAAACCGGTTCATTGTGAAATAACAAAGGTTCTGGGTCACGCAGTTTGAATGCGAGCAATCGTTTTTCAAGTCCGGATGCTTTTTTGGCGATTACTGCATCGCGACCGATAAAATCACCAAAGCGGCCGGCTTTTTTATCGACCTTTACGGCAAACCCCAGACCGGCTTCGAGCACATGATCCTCATCGGTAATGTCATGGCCGAAATGACGGAAGCCTTTTTCCAGCCGGCAGCCATCCATGACATGCAAGCCGCACATGCGGGCACCGTGTTTTTGTCCGGAAGCATAAATGGTTTCAAACACATGGGCGGCCTGATCCGCCGATACATAGATTTCCCAGCCCAATTCACCGACATAGGTTACCCGGTGCAGCCGGGCCAGCCCCATGCCGACCTCTGCTTCTTTTGCCATGCCAAAAGGAAAATCCTTATTGTCCAATGGTTGAGGCGTTACCTCCGCCAGCACTTCTCTTGCTTTTGGTCCCATCACACAAATGACCGCCTCCATCGCCGTTGCATCAATGAAACTCAATGCGGCACCGGCCGGTTTATGACGCTCAAGCCAGGCCATGTCGCGGATGGTGGTGGCAGCCGGCGTGACAACCAAATAACTTTCAGGCCCGAGCCGGGTGATCGTGACGTCTGCCTCAATACCACCCTTGTTGTTTAACCATTGCGTATAGATGATCTTGCCGGTGGGAATATCGACATCATTGGCACAAATGAGTTGCAGGTAATCCTGGGCATCGGCACCTTCAACGCGAATTTTACCAAACGAAGACATATCGTAAATTCCCGCTGCTTGACGAATGGCCATATGTTCATCGCGGGCATAGTCAAACCAGTTTTGCCGACCCCAACTATATATATATTGCGGTTTTTGATCCGCCTTTCGGCCATCTTCGGGGACGAACCAGTTAGCGCGCTCCCATCCGGCGGTTTCACCAAAACAGGCGCCGAGCTGTTCGAGATGATGATGCAGGGGCGAGCGCCTGATGCCGCGGGCGGTTTCATATTGGCGATAAGGAAAGTGATCGGCGTAAAGAAGCCCCAAGGTCTCGCTGACGCGGGCGGCAAGATAGGTTTTGTTGTTCTGGAAAGGCAGATTGCGGCGGATATCAACATCCCAGAGGTCACATGGCGGGGCTGCTTCCTGCATCCACTGCGCCAACATCAGACCGGCGCCGCCGGCGGATTGAATTCCCACCGAATTAAAACCGGCGGCGACATAAAAGTTTTTTAACTCCGGGGCTTCGCCGAGATGGTAGCGGTCATCGGGCGTGAAACTTTCAGGGCCATTGAAGAATGTCTGAATGCCAGCTTCAGCAAGAGGGGGGAAGCGGTTGACCGCCATTTCCAGGATTGGTTCGAAGTGTTCAAAATCTTCCGGCAACTGGTCAAAACAAAAATCTTCCGGAATACCCTCGACACCCCAGGGCTTGGCGAGGGGTTCAAAAGCGCCGAGCAGCAGCTTGCCAGCATCTTCCTTGTAATAAGCGCATTCATCGGGAACGCGCAACACCGGCAAGCCCTTGGTCATCGCCGGCATCGCTTCGGTCACGATATAAAAATGTTCGGCGGCTTGAAGCGGGACGCGGACACCTGCCATGAGGCCGACTTCCCGCGCCCACATGCCGGCACAGTTGACCACATAATCAGCCGCTATGGCCCCGCGATCGGTTTCAACGCCGGTGACACGGCCGTTGGCCTGGTGAATTGCCGTAACCTTGACACCTTCAATTATAGAGGCCCCTTTTAACCTCGCTCCCTTGGCTAGCGCCATGGTGATATTTGCCGGATCTCCCTGGCCATCGCTTGGAATGAAAACACCACCAACAACATCCTCAACATTTAAGGGTGGATATTTTTTGGAAATTTCGGCAACGGAAAGTTCTTTAACCTCGACATCAAAAGCCCGTGCCATTGCTGCACCACGACGTAATTCCTCCAGCCGTTCATTTGTCAGGGCTACAGACAATGACCCGTTGCTTTTTACGCCGGTGGCAACACCGGTCTCCTCTTCAAGGCGGGCATATAGTTCACGCGAATACCGGGCCAGCCGCGTCATATTATGTGTGGCTCTGAGCTGGCCAATCAGACCGGCGGCATGCCAGGTGGTGCCACAGGTCAACTGTTTACGTTCAAGCAGGACAATGTCCTGCCATCCTTGATGGGCCAGATGGTAGGCGACCGAGGCGCCAACAACGCCGCCACCGATAATGACAACTCGTGCCCGTTCTGGAAAATTCATCTTTCACCCTCTCCTAACTGGTTAATATACCGGCGGGGTAATGACCCAGATAGCTATGGCCGGTTGATCATAGGGATTACGCCATTTATGCGCCTGGCCATTGAGCCGGATGCTGTCACCGGTATTCAAGGCGTGCCAAGTGCCATCAACCCAAATCTCCAGCCCGCCGGAAACAAGGTAGGCTGCTTCTTCAGTATTGCGCCGTTTGACTTCCACGCTCTGTGTGTTGGGCATAAAGGTTGAGCGGATTATCTCGAAACTTCCGGCAAGATCGGGCGAGAGCAGCTCTTCTATCAACCCTTCTTCCGCGGTGCCCAGGACGCGGCGCGAGCCGGCCCTGACGATAAGGCCAATTTCTGCATCATCCGTAACTTTTTCACCGGGCGCGCCAAAGAAAAAACTCAGGCCTACATTGAGCTTTTCAGCCATTCTGTTCAAATCTGAAATCGAAGGCTGGGTCATCCCGCGCTCAATTTGCGACAACCAACCGGTTGACCTGCCCAAGGCCGATGACAATTCGATAATTGTCAGTCCCCGCGCCTTGCGCAGGGCTTTAAGGTCGGTGCCGAGACTTGCAACGTTGCAAGGGTCCGGTTTTTGTGCTGCTGGCATTATGTTTTCCCGGAAAGGTCAGCGCAAAAATGAAAATTTCTCTTATATTTTCATTTTTCCTTTGGCGACGCAAGCAAGATCGGCGGGCAATATGGAGAATTAATGCGTGTCTCCTTTTTTCGGATTCGTTTGACACACTTTAACCCTTTGTTTTTGCGCGTGTCTTTATCGCAAAACCGGTGCCCACTTTTGCGAGACACGCTCTAGGGAAATAGCAGGGTATGGTTTGCCCTTTCCCGGCATGCACTTTGGCTCTGGCCTTCAACAAAAACCGGCTCAGATTACAACAGGCCTTAGCTTTAGCCCGTCAATGGCTGGCAAATTCAAACCTCGGCATCAGGCTCAGGAGTTCGCGGGTATATTCGTGAGAGGGGTTTTCGAACAGATCTTCGGTTTTAGAGATTTCGAGCAATTGCCCATGGCGCATAACACCCACTCTGTCGCACATCTGACGAATGACCGGCAAATCGTGGGAAATAAACAGGATTGTCAGGTTAAGTTCTTCCTGCAAGTCTTTGAGAAGATTTAAAATCTGGGCCTGGATCGACACATCCAGAGCCGATGTTGGTTCATCGCAAACTAAAAATCTCGGCCGGGTGGCGAGCGCCCGGGCTATTGAGATACGCTGGCGCTGGCCGCCGGAAAATTCATGGGGATATTTGATTGCCGCCTTATCACCCAGGCCGACAACGTTAAGCAGGTCGAATACGATCTCATCACACTCTGAGTTGGTTTCAGCCAGGCGATGGAACTTGATCGGCTCCGCGACAATATCCTTAACCCGCATGCGCCCGTTCAACGAGGAAAACGGATCCTGAAAAACCATCTGCATCTGCCGCCGGTAGGGGGCGACGTCATTGGCGGTTTTTAACTGCGTCAGGTCTGTTCCGGCAAAGTGAATTTCACCACCGGTGGGTTGATAGATGCCGGTAATCATTCTGGCAATAGTTGATTTGCCCGAACCGCTTTCGCCGACCAGACCAAAAACCTCGCCACTTTTTATCGAAAAACTCACATCTTTTACCGCGTCCAGATACAGGCGGTTGCGCTCGAAAAAAGCATGCCGGGTAATGAACTTCATATGAAGTTTTTTAAGGTTCAGCATATCGCTGTCAGATGTGCCGAAATCGCGCGACCGCCCGAGCCAGTGAGTTGATAAATCCACCAGATCAGCCGTTTCTTCAGCCGCTTCAATATAGGTGACCAGAGGAAACCGGTCGGTTCTTTTGTCAGGTCTTGGGACCGCTGAAATTAGGCTTTTGGTATATTCGTGGTTGGGCGCCCCCAGGATTTGAGCGGTCTCGCCAATTTCGACGATATGACCGTTATACATGACCGCCACGCGATCAGCAGTTTCAGCGATCACACCCATATCGTGGGTTATCAGGATCATGCCGGCGTTGCGCTTTTTGCACAGACCTTTCATCAATTCGAGAATTTGCGCCTGGACTGATACATCAAGCGCAGTTGTCGGTTCATCGGCGATGATGAAATCGGGATCGGCACACAGAGCAAGTGCAATAACCACGCGTTGGCGCATACCACCGGAAAACTGATGCGGGTATTGTTTAATTCTTATTTCAGGATCAGGGATATCAACTTGACGTAATTGCTCAACGGCATGTTTTTGAGCCTGGGCCTCATCCATCTTCAAATGCAGCATAATGGTTTCAACCAACTGTGCCTCAATCGTCTCAACCGGATTGAGCGACGTCAACGGGTCTTGAAAGATCATGCCGATGCTGTTTCCCCGTAACGCCCGCATCATCTCCTCATCAAGTTGATCGATCCTGTTGCCGTGGAGTTTTATCTCTCCCTCCGCCATGCGGCCTGGCCGTTCCAAAAGGCCGATGATGGCGTTGCCAATGGTCGATTTTCCGGCACCGGATTCACCGACAATGCCAAGAATTTCACCGGCTTCAATTTCCAAATCGACATTTTCCGCGGCGACAAAATTGCCGTGCCGGGTGGGGAATTCAACTTTGAGGTTTTTGATTGATAACAGCGACATCGACTACCTCAACTTGGGATTAAGAGCATCTCTTAACCAGTCTCCGAGAAGATTTACGGAAAGCGCCAGCACGACCAGGGCAATGCCGGGGAACAGGGATATCCACCATTCGCCCGAAAACAGGTACTCATTGCCAATCCGGATCAAGGTGCCAAGCGATGGTGTTGTCGGCGGCAGCCCGACGCCCAAAAAGCTTAAAGTTGCCTCGATGATAATGGCAAGGGCGAGATGAATAGTGCCGATCACGAGCACCGGGCCCATGACGTTGGGCAGGATGTGGCGCAGGATGATAATGAAAGACGGCAGGCCGATGACCTGACCGGCCTGGACATATTCCTTCACCTTTTCGGCCATCACGGATGAGCGTACAGTGCGGGCATATTGCACCCAGCCGGAAATTGCAATGGCAACGATAATCACATAAAGCGCCAGCAGATCATGTAGATCCTTAGGCAGGGCGACGCGGAAAATGCCGTCCACAAGCAGGGCGATCAAGATGGCTGGAAATGACAATTGCACATCAGCAATGCGCATAATAATGACATCGGTCCGCCCGCCGACATATCCGGAGATGAGCCCGAGACCAACGCCGAGGACAAGGGAGATGATGACGGAAGCAAATCCAACCAGCAGCGAGAGCCTGGCGCCATGCAGAATGGTTGAAAAGAGATCGCGGCCTTGATCATCGGTGCCGAGAAAATAGTTTTCGCTGCCTTCTGCCATCCATGAGGGCGGCAGGCTTGCATCCATCAGATCGACCTGGGCCAGATCAAAAGGATTATACGGGGAAATTATGGGGGCAAACACGGCTGAAAGAATTGAGACAAGCGCGATAACCATGGCGAAAATGGCACTTGGCGAGCGCCAAAAAGAATACCAGAGGTCACCGTTTTTTATATTAGCCAGGTTTCGTTTAAGCGATTGCATGCGGGTCAGCTTCACGGAACTCATGAATTATTGCCCCCCGCTTCCGCTTGTACTCGTCCGCAAACGCGGGTCTATACGTACATACAAAATATCAACGATCAGGTTGATCAAAACAAAGATTAGGGCGATCAGCACTAAATAAGCTGCCATTATCGGAATATCGGCATCGCCAATCGCTTGAATGAATAATAGTCCCATACCGGGCCACTGAAAGACGCTTTCGGTTATGATGGCAAAAGCAATAATCGACCCAAGCTGAAGTCCGGTAATGGTAATGACCGGGATCAGGGTGTTTTTTAAAGCATGGCGGAAATACAACGAGCGATTATTGAGCCCGCGGGCACGACCGAACTTTATGAAATCAGCGCGCATGACTTCGAGCATTTCAGCCCGAACCAGACGCATGATTAATGTCATCTGAAACAGGGCCAGCGTAATTGACGGTAAAATCAGCGCTTTCAATCCCGAGGCAGTCAAAAAACCTGTCGACCACCAGCCGATATTGACGACCTCCCCTCTGCCAAAGGCCGGCAACCAGCGAAACGAGACACCGAATACCAGGATCAACAGGATACCAATCAGGAATGTCGGCAGGGACACACCAATTAACGATAAGGTCATGAAAGAGCGGGATAAAAGCCCGCGCCGGTTGATTGCCGTATAGATGCCCATGGGCACGCCGACAACAAGTGCAATGACGGCTGACACAAATGACAACTCGATGGTGGCGGAAAAACGTTCGCCGATCAACTGGGAGACCGGCAGCCGGTGAACGTAGGAAAATCCGAATTCACCGCGCAAGGCATTACCGACAAATCTGAAAAACTGGATAAATATTGGATCGTTAAGCCCAAGATCCTGACGTAATTTTTCACGATCCAGCAGCGAGGTGTCCTGCCCGACCATGTTGTTTATGGGATCGCCGACAAACTGGAACAATGCAAAGGCGATTAACGCAACAGCCAGCATGACCAGAAGGCTCTGCAAAATTCGTTTTACAATAAAGCTGATCATTAATGTTGCCCCTGAAAGGCCGGGCACCAATTGAAACTTTCAGTCCCGCCCGTCATGGTAATTTGATCTATTCCCAGCGCCCATAAAACACTGCCCGAGCGTGTTATTTCACTCGGGCAGTTCCATAATTGTATATAACCTTACTGGTTAAACTTGATTGACCGGAAATCAAACACATTATCCGCCCGTTGAACCACAGTCACTTTATCGCTAACTCCCCAGGATAATGGCTGTTGGTGTAACGGCAGATAACCAACTTCCTTCTGGACAATGCTGAAACCTTCATCGATCAACGCCTGGCGTTTCGCTGCATCCGTCTCGGAGCCGATCAAGCCGGTAATTTCATCAACGCGAGAGTTACAGAACCTGCCGTAGTTGAACAAACCGCGCTTCTTTTCCGTGTTTTGACAGGACAGAAGATTTTGATAAACATTGTGGCTATCGATTGACCCAGGGGTCCAGCCCAACAGATAAAAACTGGTATCATTGTTGTTCTGGGTCGCTACTTTGGCAAAGTATTTTGATTTGGGCTGGGCTAATAGATTTACCTTCACCCCGACTTTAGCCATAAAACCAACCACCGCCTGACATATTTTTTCATCATTTACATAGCGGTTGTTTGGACAATCCATCTGCAGCTCAAAACCCTTGGGATATCCGGCTTCGGCCAGCAAAGCCTTGGATTTTGCCGGGTCATAGGCATAAGGATTATTCAGTTTTGCTGAATAGCCATTGATCTGCGGCGCAACCATTAATCCACTGGGAGTAGATGAGCCACGCATGATTTTCTTTTTTATAGCATCGAGATTAATAGCGCGAGCAAAGGCTTCGCGAACGCGGATATCCTTGAAAGGATTTTTACCTTTTACATTGGAATTGACCAATTCATCCCGCCACTGATCCATTCCGAGGAAAATCGTCCGCGCCTCCGGACCCGTCAGCGCACTCACACCTTTGGAATCGCCCAATTTCTGCCAATCCTGCACCGGCACGGGATACACCATATCCACCTGGCCGGAAATCAGCGCGGCAACCCGGGTCGCAGCTTCCTTGATCGGCGTAAACTCAATCTTGTCGATCTTTGCATTGGATTCGCCCCAATAATCAGCGTTTCTTACAAAGACGGTTTTTACCCCCGCCTGCCTGCTGGCAATTTTATACGGCCCGGTGCCGTTTGCATTCAGGTTTGCATAACCGGCATCGTTGAGGTTCTTAACATTTGCGGCTTTGGTGGCATTATTTGCCTCGGCCCATTCCTTATCGAGGATATAGTAGAATACCATTTCCTGCATCAATACCGGGCTCGGTGCCGGGGTAATCAGCTCAATCGTATAGTCATCAATTTTTTTGATGTCTTGGATCAGACTGGCACGAACCTTTTGGTCGGAACCTTCCGTCAAGCCACGCTTCCACGAGAAGATCACATCATCAGCGTTAAAGGTGTTGCCGTTGTGGAATTTGACGCCCTGGCGAAGTTTGACCAGCCAGGTGGTCGGGGTTTTGACTTCCCAGGATTCGGCCAATGCCGGTTTCAGATTTTGATTACCGTCATACCGCGACAATCCCTCATAGACATTACCGAGGAAACCCAAGGTGAAAGTTTCGTTGAGACCGTGGGGATCAAGCCCCTGCGCATCCCCCTGAAACGCGAACTTAAAGGTCTCTGCTGAAAGCGCAGTAGACGCCCCCAGTATCGTCGCGGCGGTCAGTAATATTTTACCAGTTAGTTTTTTCATAATTTTGCTCTCCCTCATCTTGCAAATCTTGACGACTTGCTCAGTTTTTTGGCAACTCATGCAGCCTGTTCGTTTATGAGTTTGCCGATAAATGTTTCACAGGCCCTAATCTGCGAAACCTCAATGAACTCATCTGGTTTGTGGGCCTGTTCTATTGAGCCGGGCCCGCACACCACGGCGGAATATCCGGCTTTCTGGAACACGCCCCCTTCGGTTCCATATGACACCACATTATCGCTGTTATCGCCAGAAAGCCGACGACACAACATCGCTGCTTCTCCGGCTGCCTCTTTACTTAGTCCAGCTGTCTCGGGCTCAAATTCTAATTTTACGTCACAATCGGGGTTTTGCTGCCGCATCCACTCTCGTACCTCGCCAATCTCATCGCGCAATCTAGAAATCAGTTTATTCGTATCTGCCCCGGGCATGAGACGTACGCTCAGATCCACCGTACAACGATTGGGGATAATATTGGAAGCGGTTCCACCACTGACACGGCCGATATTGACGGTGGCGTGAGGAGGGGTAAACAAGCTGCCTTCAAGCCTGTCCTCAGCAAACTCCTCGTCCATGCGGATCAAAGCCGCCATAAATTTCGCCGCCGCAACATTGGCGCTGACGCCGAGAAAAGGCAGGCTTGAATGAGCCTCAATACCGTCAAACTGAACTTGGGCACCAAAAAATCCCTTGTGTTGTTCGACCACTTTCATTTCCGATGGTTCGCCGACAATAACCGCCTTGATGTCCGGTAAAAAATCCGGCATTTGAGGGGCCATTATCTTGGCGCCGATACAGCCAACCTCTTCATCGTATGAAAATGCCAGGTGAATTGGTTTTTTCAGGTCCGCTTTGAGCATATCGGGGACTTTGGCCAGAGAAATGCCGACAAAGCCCTTCATGTCACAGGTCCCTCTGCCATAAAGGCGGGCATCGCGTTGGGTAACTTTGAACGGATCCGAGTTCCAAACCTGATCATCTACCGGGACAACGTCCGTGTGGCCGCTTAAAACCACTCCTCCGGCTACCGCGGGGCCTATCGTGGCTAGCAGGTTGGCTTTTTTGCCATCAGGACTTTCAATAATATGGGAGGCAACCTCAAACTGCGCGAGATATTCTCGAACCCAATCTATCAGCTGCAGGTTTGAATTTCGGGAAACAGTGTCAAACTCGACAAGTTTGCTGATCACGTCAATCGTTCGAGACATTCAGAATTCTCACTAAAACTGCAAGTTGGGGCAAATTGTATCACTCGTTGACATTCTGTAAATAGACAAATAATTATAAACATATTCATTTTTACTATAAAGAAATCTGCCCATGCGTATGCGTCAGCTTGAAGCCTTCCGGTCAACAATTATTGCGGGATCGGTTTCACGCGCCGCTGAGGCTCTTCTGATTTCACAGCCTACAGCCAGCCGGTTGTTATCTGATCTTGAAACCTCGCTCGGGTTTCCTCTGTTCGCGCGCCGACGCGGCAAAATCGAACCTACACCGGAGGGCCTGGCGTTTTACCGCCGGCTGGATGATGTTTATGAGGCTCTTTCCGGCCTCAACTCAGTCGCCAAGCAGATTAAAAAGAACCGTGAGGAATCGTTAAAAATAGCAGCGACGAACGCGTTGGCAGTGTCGGTTCTCCCGACAGTGTTAGAAAGATTTCATCAAATGCGCCCAAATGTTCAGGTCTCTTTGGACGCGCGCGATGTTGCCGGGCTGTTTCGTGCACTCTCGCGCGCTGAAGCAGACATCGTATTTTCCAATGCCGCGGGCGGACAGCCAGGGACGGTGCAAAAACCGCTAATTGAGGTCGATTTTATTTGCGCTCTGCCGCCCGGTCATCATCTGGCATCACAAAAAATCGTCGAAGCGCACCAACTGCGCGACGAAAATTTGGTAATGTTCGATGATGTTGAAAATCTTAGTTTCACCGGCCATAAGGCTCTCGTTCAAAAACACGGATTTGAAAACCAGATAACCACGACCACCACGGTTTCCAGCGTTGCTTATTCGATGGTTCGTCAGGGATTGGGGATCGGTATTCTGGAGCCGTTTTCCGCGCCATTTTGGGCCACTCAAGGTGTCGAAATCCGGCCCTTCCGCCCGGTTCTGCGTTACTCATATACCGTCAGCTTTATTTCCAACGATACCCGGACGGCCTTAGCCAAGGAGTTT
Organism: Hyphomicrobiales bacterium; assembly: GCA_021775515.1. Lineage (GTDB taxonomy): Bacteria > Pseudomonadota > Alphaproteobacteria > Rhizobiales > JAJFHR01 > JAJFHR01. Next base: position 11,309 of record JAJFHR010000102.1, read on the forward strand.
GCTGAGGAAACCCGGAAGTACCTGGCGGAACTCGTGCAAAGTCAAAATTTCTAACCGTGCCGGGCACAATTTATGGAATTACTCATTAACCGGTACGGTATAGTTGAGCCCCATGCGGCCACCATCGGGGTAAATGGTTTGCCCGGTGATATAACTGGAAAGATCGGAGGCTAAAAATACGGCAATTTTTCCGATTTCATCCGGCCGTCCGGGCCGTCCCATCGGCGTGCGCGACATGATGGCCCGGTATTTGACCGGGTCACTGGCGACGGCTTTAAATAATTCAGTGGCAATTGAGCCGGGACCGATCGCATTCACCCGGACACCTTCCTGAGCCAATCTAATTCCCAGCACCTTGGTCCATTGATTAACTCCGCCTTTGGCGATCACATAAGGGGCAATTTCCGGGATTGCCAGAACGGCGTTGGCGGACGACATGTTAATGATCGTGCCTTTCGATCCGTTTTCATCTGG
>JAJFHR010000103.1 GCA_021775515.1 Hyphomicrobiales bacterium
CATTCATCGTGCCGGATCACCAGATCTCCTCATATTATGAATTTCCGGCATTTGCCCTGCTCGGCATTACCTGCGGTATCGTTGCCATTTGTTTTCAATCAGCCATAAGCACCACTGATTGGGTTGCCCGCAGCATCCCCTGCCCACTGTGGTTACGGCCGGTTGTTGGCGGGCTGATGATTGGTATGATCGGCCTTGCTTTCCCCCAGGTTCTCGGTGTTGGATATGAAGCAACCGATGCAGCACTCAAACAACAATTGCCGTTGATGTTAATGTTATCGCTCATCGTGGTTAAAACCGCTGCAACCGCCATCACTCTTGCCAGTCGTTTTGGTGGCGGCGTGTTCAGTCCGTCGCTTTATCTTGGCGCAGTTACCGGCGGGGCTTTTGGCATAATTGCTGCATCTCTATTTCCGGAAGTCGCCTCCAGCAACGGCCTATATGCACTCGTTGGCATGGGAGCGGTCGCTGCGGCCATCCTGGGTGCGCCAATTTCCACCGCGTTGATCGTATTTGAACTTACCGGCGGTTACGAGATGGCCGTAGCTATACTGCTCGCCGTATCCATCTCCACCGGCCTTATGCAGGCGGTTCATGGCCGCAGCTTTTTTCATTGGCAACTTGGGGCCAGGGGCCTGGTCCTCAATGAGGGGCCACACAAGGAAATTGTCCGCAACCTTCATGTGGAAGATTTTATGGAATATCTCAAACCGGGTGAAATGGTCGAGCCGCTGTCCGAAGAGGGAAATCAGAACTGGGTAACTAAAAATGATACACTTGAATCAGCCTTGCGCACGCTTGATGCCTGCGGCCAGCCGCACATTCCCGTTGTTGATGATATGGATACCAGTAAAATTATCGGCCAGGCCAGCCTGCTTGCCGCAACCAATGCGTTTAACAAGGCGATGATCGAAGCCAACCGTGAGGAGCATGGTTGAAGCAGCAGAAAAATTTCGCAAAATTATACCCGATTAAGCCAGATAATCCACCAACCGGGAATGCGGCCACGGCAGGCATAAAATCCTGGCTCCGCTTAAAATTGATCTCAATTGGAACTGCTGATAAAAGCCATTGTCAATCTGAAACATCGAGAAATTCCAGAATATCTCCAGGCTGGCAGTCCAGCGTCCGACAAATTTTTTCCAGGGTTCCAAATCGTATCCCCTTAACTTTCCCCGACTTTAACAGGGAAATGTTTTGTTCGGTAATTCCAACCTTTTCAGCAAGTTCGCGGGATCGCATTTTTCGACGCGCCAGCATGACATCCAGATTGACAATTATCGACATTTAATACCCTCAGACAAACTGGCGATTTTCATCGGAAATCCGCGAGGCTTCCTGCATGACCCAGCCGATAACAATCAGCAGCCCGCCCATCAGCACGAGCAGATACATATTGCTGGAAAGCGTCACAGTAAATTGCCGATTTCCGGTGGGATTATCAAAGGTCAACAGGACACTGCCAATCGAGTGAACAAATATTGATGTTATGACGTTGACGACCATCGCCAAACCGACATTGCGAATGTACCTCGCGGGAATTTCGGAAAAAACACGACCCCGCGCATAACAGTCAAACAATAACCTCACATTCCAAAGGCCGTATAAGGTAACCGCCAGTGGCAACGAAAAAAGAATAATTAACAACCCCCTCTTAAACCACGAAATATAGGTCGCAAACGGCAGGTCGGGATAGGACAAACGAACCATATTGTCGAACCATTCTGGAACCGCGATCACACTCAGGCCAAAGCCAAGAGATATTATCATTCCCAAAGAGGCTAGAGCCTTCAGCCATCTGCTTAATTTTTTGACCCGAAAATAGGCATCATCAGCTACTTTTGCGCTGGAATTCATCTTTTATCCAATTCTCTTGACATAATATTTTTTCAATGTAAAACAATAAAAAATGATTGTCAATCGAGGATTATTACATGCGTACGCTTTTAATCGCGGGGTTATTGTTATTTATTTCCGGCTGCACCCAGGTTCCGCTTTCTTCTCTCTGGAAGCTGTATAACCTGGACATGATGAGCGTTGATCCCAGCCAAATACGCGTCGGCATACGAATGCCACAGACGCTGCGCGTGCGGCGTGATGGTGCGGTGATTACCATGGGCGTTGCAAAGTCGAAAAGCGGCGCAGAGATTACGGAACGTTTCATTCTTGAGGCTACAACCAAGGCTGAGCGCGCGGAGGAATTTCAGTTATCAAATCGCTCCGGGTTCGATTATGAAGTATTTAAGATTGCCGATCAGGATGTGCCGCGCCTGCTGGCGATGCGCGAAAAAGTCAAAATCAGAAAAGCGAAATTCCCCAAAGATACCAGCGGCTTTCTCACGGTGACGGCCACCGGTTGCCGTCTAGGTATTGTGCCTGAAGGCCCTCTGCCGGTCACCACCTTGTTGAAAACCAGGAACGATCAGGAGTTTTTCATTTTGACTAAGGACGTGGATCTGCGCTCAATCATTGCGAAAGACCAATGGAAAACCGAAGTGCCTCCCTGTGCTTTTTGAGCTGCACCCGGTGCGGCAATTCCCTCAAACTTGCTCCCACGGAAAACTATCCAGCCGCTCTGCCCCGGTTTCAGTAACTAGGACCTGGGTTTCCAGCTTGATGCATTCGCTGTCTGGTTCGCCAATCAGGCTTTCGACACACACCACCATATCCTTTTCGAAATGTCCGCCATGGTTGTTTTCGAAATCAGGGTGAAGCAGCACGGTCGGCCATTCATCTGCCATGCCGACACCATGCAGCGCGACGGTATATCGTTGCGGCCAATATGCCTCTGGCATCTTCCAGGAGTTGTCGTTGAATTCGGCAAAGCTTACGCCATCGCCGATCAATAACAAATTGTGATTTATCTGATCGACCGCGGCAGAATAAAGTTCGCGCTGTTTTTCGCTCATGGCCGTATAGCCGCATGTCCACGATCGCGAAAGATCAGCGCAATAGCCGTAGGGGCCAATCATATCGGTATCAAAGGCAATCATTTCTCCTGCCTGACACCGCCGGTTAGAACATTCCTGATACCATGGATTGGTATTGGGACCGCAGGCGACCAACTTCGTCTCCAGCCATTCCCCACCCGAGCGCGCATTTTCAAAATGAAGATGAGCCCACAATTCCTGCTCCGTTACTCCGGGAACGGAATTCTCATAAATACGGGCCATACCGGCTTCGCACACCCGGATTGTCCAGCGCATAAGCGCAATTTCATCTGCTGATTTCAAAGACCGGGCGCGTTCGGTAATCTGGCCGCCTTCGACTAAAACCAGACCGTGTTTTTCCAGGGCTGGCACGCCACTTGGTTCCATCCGATCAACCGCTAAACGGCGGTTGCCGCCGCCGTGTATACGCATCAAATCAGCAATTTCACCCGCCCACCGGCCAAGATTTTCCGCCAGCCGATCGCCCAGATACATATACATCCAGGCCACCGCATCACGAACTTCATCAATCGTTTCAAGCCCCTCACATAAGTGCCTGCAGGATTTAAATTCAAACATGATGCCGGGCCCATCTGCGAAGATCAGTGCATATCGGGTCGGATTATGTGCGGTCCACACCTGCATATTGGTGCAGTCAAACGCATAGCGGATATTTATCGGGTCATAGAGCAGAATTGCCGCGCAATCATGCTGCGCCAACAGTTTACGCAATCGTCCCAGCCGGTAAGCCCGCGCCCGCACCACAATATCTTGCGATAACGGACTTTTCAGCGGCTTATCGGCCCCCTCAGCATTTAGAAACGTACGTTTGCGCTCATCCATAAAAACCATGAGCAATGGTACAACAGATCAGGCCGCAGCGGATTTTCTTTTTGACCGGCGCCATTTGCCCGGCCGATTGCTGTTGGCGTGATTTGGACGCTTTTTAGCCTTCGCCGATGCCGGTGCACTGACTGTGTCGTCGCTATCCTTGCGTTCCGGCCGGCGCCCCTTCCAGCGAGCGCGTGGTTTTTGTTGTTTTGCGCCTTGCGGGCGGCCTTTGCCATTGCGGCTGGTTTTCGAGCGATCCTCTTCAGGCATTTCACCGCTGGCAATGCGAATTGTAAGGCCCATCAATTTTTCAATCCCGCGCAAGAGGCGAATATCAGCAGATGTGCAAAAGGCGACAGCTTCGCCTCCAGCACCGGCGCGGGCGGTTCGGCCAATCCGGTGGACATAACTCTCCGGCACATCGGGCAGATCATAATTATAAACATGGCTGACCCCGGGAATGTCGATGCCGCGGGCGGCAACATCAGTAGCGACGAGAACCCGGACATCACCGTTCCTGAAGGCCTTAATTGCGCGTTCACGCTGGCCCTGGCTTTTGTTGCCATGGATCGATCCGGCGGCAAAGCCGCTAGCAACGAGATGTTTCATGAGTTTTTCCGCGCCGTGTTTGGTGCGGGCAAAAACAAGTGAAAGATCATCAGGCCGTTCGATCAGACATTCTTTAAGCAGATCGGCTTTTCCGCCCTGATTAACAAAATGGACCGATTGATTGACTTTATCGGCAGCGCGTCCGGGCGGAGATACCTGAATGCGCACCGGATCGGTCAAATAGGCGCGTGATAATTCTTCAATCTGTTTTGGCATGGTTGCGGAAAACAAAAGCGTCTGGCGTGGACGGCCGACAAGTTGTGAAATTTTGCGAAGATCATGAATAAAACCAAGATCAAGCATCTGATCGGCTTCATCAAGCACCAGAAACTTTGCGGTATTAAGAACAAGGGCATTGCGCTTGACCAGATCAAGCAACCGCCCCGGTGTTGCCACCAGAATATCGGTTCCGCGCCCGAGGTTTTTGGTCTGAACGTGAATTGAGGCGCCGCCGACAACCGAGCAAACACGCAAGTGCATCTGCCTGACATAATCACGCAAGTGACCGGCAATCTGGTTTACCAGTTCACGGGTCGGCGCCACGATCAAGGCCCGGACCTCTTTTGGCGCAGGCCGTGTTTTCACTTTCAGCAGGTGATGGACGAGCGGAAGACCAAAGGCTGCCGTCTTTCCGGTTCCTGTCTGGGCAAGGCCCATCAGGTCCTGGCCGTTAAGGACCAGCGGAATT
>JAJFHR010000104.1 GCA_021775515.1 Hyphomicrobiales bacterium
GACCGGTTGTAGCCTCGTTTTGAAAACCTCTTCGGTGGGTTTCAGGGATGATTTCGTGGCTGATTACGTAAAGCATTGCCCCGGCGGCGATAACCAGGCCCCAGGGCAAAAACGGCTCGGCTATTGATACGGCACCAGCGCCTATCAGACCGCCGACGGGCTCAATAAGACCAGTGAGCGAGGCAATGGCAAATCCGCGTAGTTTCGAATAACCTTCTCCCATGAGGGCGACGGCAACGGCTAAGCCCTCCGGGGCGTTTTGCAAGCCGATGCCGATGGCCAGAGACATGCCGTTGGAAAAATCTCCACTGCCAAAACCAACACCGACGGCTAAGCCCTCGGGCAGGTTGTGAATGCTAATTGCAATGACAAAAAGCCAGACCCGCCGCAAAGAGGCAGAACTTGGACCCTCGCGGCCTTGAAAAAAATGTTCGTGCGGGAGAAATCGATCGAGCATGGCCACCATAAGCGCGCCAAGCAGAATACCAGCAACAGCAATACCGGCTGGAATTGCCCCTTCGCCATAGATTCTGCCGGAAATCTCAAGTGAAGGCACGATCAGGGAAAAGAAAGATGCCGCCAGCATGACCCCGGCGGCAAAGCCCAACAGCGCGTCTCGGGCACGTTCGGACGGTATCCGCCCGAAAAGCACAAAAAAGGCGCCGACCGTGGTAAGTAAGCCTGCACCCAGACTACCCAAAAACCCTAACATCAGCGGGCTGAGACTACTCATCTTCTCTCCTGTTGGATTATATCTTTGCGTCTCATGTCCAACCCGGCTGCACCAGTTTAAAGACCTGAATAGGCATCACATCCAACGCCGTAGGCTGGCGTAGAATAACCTGGGACCAACCAGCATTTTTCAAGGTCATTTAGAGCCTTATTTGGTTTAACCGGAATATCTGGGTGGTAACCTAACATGCGGCTTGGTGACGGCTTTGATGCAGGTCAAAATTTATTTGTCCAGGCGGGCATAACACAGCTGCTGAGGATACGGCAACCGTTTTGGAGTTTGTGCCATAGCAGAAGAGTTTTCTTTGAATTTCAGGAAAATTTGCGGCCCGATTTAATCTAGATCAAAGCTCGAACCAACCATTTCTGCTTTGCTGAATTCGCGGTTGGTAACTGGAGGATAAGACGATGAAGAAATCGAATATTATATCCTTAATTCAAACAACATTGATGGCTGGCAGTATGGTATTTTTTGTATCTGCAATACCGGCTTTCGCTGACGATGCCCATAAATTCCAGGGCGATTATGAATTCAGGACAAGCTGTGCAACCTGTCATGGACTGGACGCCAAAGGCAATGGCCCGATGGCAGGTGCTATGAAGATTATGCCCACCGACTTAACGCAACTTACCAAAAAGAACGGTGGTGTGTTTCCTTACGAGCGCGTATTTTCGATCATCGAAGGCCGTGTTACGGCTGATGCTCACGGTCGCGATATGCCGGTCTGGGGTGAACGCTATAACCTGAAAGTGAAAGCGGCAGTCGTCCGGGCGCGTATTTTCGAATTGGTGGCCTATGTAAAAAGTGTCCAAGAGTGACAATTAAAAGCGGTTAATCACCAAGGTTTTTCAGGTGAAAAGGGGGTTGTTTTTTAGCCCGCGGAGATTTTTCGGCATTTTAAACTTCACCTGAATTTCCTACGCACAACAGCCAATAACACGCCAAAAAGGGTGAACTGCACAATTCCGGGGCGGCCATGAAGGCAAGAATGGAAACGAAGTGTTTTTTCATGGCCGCCCCGGAAATTTGAATTGTTATTTGTTTGCCTATTAACTCTGCATGCTCTCATAGGTGATCAGGGCAATACGGGCGCCTTGGGGATCAATAATAGTTGCCATACGGCCAATGCCCGGCATGTCCAGAGGGCCTGCAGCAATAGTCGCCCCGGCATCTCTTGCTTTTTGGGTACAGCTATCAACATCCTCTACCGTCACATAAATCGTCCATGCGCCACTATCTTCCGCCATGGGAGAAAAACCGCCGATCGGGCCGTCGCCGACCATTATGCCTGAATAGCCCGAGCCGTCCTGCATGGGAATATCGGCGATTGTCCAACCGATTACATCGGCATAGAATTTTTTGGCGGCGGCAGCGTTTGGCCCGGAATGTTGTATCCAGCCTGCAATGCCAGGTGTTGTCATGTTTTCACTCATTTCAGTCTCCATAAAACTCTAAGGTTGAAAGCTAACAATACACCAAGGACGCAGCGCGATAGCGAAAACCGACAAACGATCAGAAATTTTTTTCACACTCGGAAATTTTCCGGTTTAAAAATTCGCGTTCAGCCTTTGTTGGCTCCAGCGCTAAGGCGCGCTCATAGGCTGCCTTTGCGCATTTGTAGTTTCTCATTTCGAGGTGAAATGCGGCTCGGGCAGAATGAAACCAGCGGTAGTTGTCGAGTTCATCTTCAAGGGGCTGGAGCATTTGCAGACCGGCTTCGGGCCCCCGTACTTTTGAGGCAGCGGCGGCCTGATTGAGCCGGATGACTGGTGAGGGCTCGAGCAGATAAAGAGCGGCGTACAACCGTTCAATTTCAGGCCAGTCGGTTTTACTTCCAGCAGCACAATGAACACCGGCGATTGCTGCTTGCACCTGAAAAGATCCAGGGGTGGCGTGTCGCAGTGCCTTGGCCAGCAGGGTTTGGGCTTCGGTTATCAATTTTTGATCCCAAAGCGCCTGGTCTTGCTGGTCGGGCGGCACTAGTTGGCCTTGCGGGTCGAGCCGTGAGGATCGTCTGGCATGTTGAAATAAAAATAAAGCCAGCAGGCCCATTAATTCGCTCATGCCAGGAAACAGATTGAGTAGAAGGCGGGCCAGGCGAATGGCTTCTTCACACAGCGGTGTTTTAATCTGCACCTCGCCGGAACTTGCCGACCAGCCTTCATTGAACAGCAAATATAACATGAGCGACACAGCCTTCAGCCGTCTGCTGCGTTCGGTCAAATCGGGCGTTTCAAAGGGGATCTGGGCCTGTGCGACCGCGCGTTTGGCCCGGGTGATCCGCTGTTCCATGGTTTTGGGTTTGACCAGAAACGCCCGGGCAATCTGATCAACGTTCATGCCGGTGACAATTTTGAGGGCCAGTGCAGATTGGTCCTGCTGGCTTAATGCTGGATGACAGCAAATAAACAATAATCGCAGGACATCATCGCGCAAGCCATCATTGTCGAGGTGTTCGATGTAATCGTCTTCCGGCACATGAGAGCCAGCCGGTTGGTTGGCGATAACAGCGCTGCGCGACCGGGCTCGGATAATATCCCGCCCAGCGTTACGGGCCACAGTCAACAGCCAGGCGAGAGGATCTTTAGGAAGGCCGTTCTCCGGCCACGATTTTAAGGCTCGCAGGCAGCTTGCAGCAAAGACTTCTTCAGCCAAATCCAGATCGCGGAACTGTCGGGTGAGGGCGGCAATCGCTCGGGGGCGAAGGTCGGTAAAACGAGCCTCAAGCCAGGCGTGAGCGTTCATTTTTTACCCGGCTAATATTCCACTGGCCCAGGCAACGGGCCGTACTTCAACAAATACATCAGGGGTGGCTATTGAACTGCCATATTCGATGGCCTCTTCAAGCGTGTCACAGTTAACAATGTAAAACCCGGCAAAATGCTCCTTTGTTTCTGAAAAAGGGCCATCGACGACCAGAGGTTTTTCGCCTGGATCAGCCACTGGCTTGATTGTTACTGAACTGCTGGCGGGCATTAATTGTGCAGTCGCAAATGATCCCTTGGCAGTTAGGCGTGCCTGCAATTCCCGGTGTTTTTGCAGACAGGCTTCTTTTACTTCTTGCGGCAGGAGATCGAAAACTCCATCTGCCGAATATATCAAAATCGAATATTGCAATGTTTTACTCCTAGGTTGGATGCATGACTTTCAAGGACGTTTGAAACAACGCTAATCCGACAATGAGCAAGAAGATATGTCAATGTTGAGGGAAAAAGTTTCCGGCATCAAACATCGGGTAAGGGACTAAAGCGTGTCTCGCAAAAGTGGGCACCGGTTTTGCGATAAAGACACGCTCAAAAATAAAGGTTTAAATCGTGTCAAATGAATCCGAAAAAAGAGACACGCTTTAGGACGTGCGATTGTTTCACACGCCCTTGGTTTCCTTGGACCCCATTAGCCACAGGTGTATCGGCACCATTTAGAAGTCTGGCCGATAAACAACCGTTTGCCGGTGGGACAGCGTACCGGTTTGTTATAATAGCCACGCTGGCATGCGCGCGGTCGCGATCGCGGCCGCGGAGCGGCTCGGCGCGGGCGAGGCCGAACCGCGGGGCCGGTCCGGCGGCGTGGCGCCGGGCGAAAACGATCCCTATTTTGTCTGTTGCGGCCTAGGCGATCAATTGTGCCGAGAATTCCACCAATCACGGCGGCGGAATCTGATGATCTGTGTTGAGGTTGTGGTGGCGGCGGCGGTTGTCGTCTGACGGTGCGGGTAATACATCTGTATTTGCCGCTGCGGTAGACTTTAACATCAACCAAAGAATTGGGATATCGACGGCGACAGGCAGCCCAGGCCTGTTGACTGTTCGCTCGGGCCGTGCGGCGGCAGTTATAAGTTCCATTCGCCCGGATTTTCCCGGCTACCATGCCGCGACCTCGGTTGGCCCGACACCAGGCATTTGCTGTTCGTCTGTTTGGCACGCAAGCATAATTTCCGGCTGGAAGTTTTTTCCCGGCATAATACCCCGGGCCATTTAGTTGAACACATTCCTGATTGGCAGCGTTGCGGTCGCGCCGGGCTTGCTCTCGCTGGCGCCGAGCTTCGTCGCGGGCTCGCGTCCGGCCACACTTCCTCTTAGCGGCTGAAAGCCTGGCGATCATTTTGCCTTTTGCACGATGATTTGAGCCTTCGAAGCGGGCTTTCCACCGCGAAATGGCCTCTTCATTACATGTATTGATTGCGGCATTTGCCGCACGGGCGGCGCCGGCGGCGCGGGCCACCACTTGCACGCCATTATTGATGCGATCGTGAATGTTGCCGCATTGACCGGCCGGAACACCAGAAACATCCGAGCGCGCCGCGTCCAGCAAGCGTTGGGCCTGGCTGTTGTTGCCCTTATGATATTGCTGCAAGGCCCGGTTGATTTTAATTTTAGCGGCCGTGCAGGCAGTTACATTCTGACTGGCCTGGTCAACAATTGATGCATTTGCCTCTGCAATCCGCGTTTGCAGCGGTGCACAAGCAGCCCCGCCGCCAAGGGATGCTAACTCCTGATTTGCCCGGCCGAGCCTGGTGCGGGCCTGTTCCGGTTCGTTGCGGCGAGTAAGCGATGTTGCCTCATAAATAAGCCCCTCAATGCGGCCAAGCGCGCGCGCCTTGTCCTGGAGTTTGCGCCGCAGGGTTTTAGCATCGTCGCTTTTTGCCCCGGCGAGGCTTCCAATCGCCCGGTTGAGGTCGTTCAGGTCGCATGATCCAACGGCTGTCTGGGCCTGTTGGACCGATCCGGCATCATTGCGCTGGTTAATTTGATCCTGAATATCTGCAACATCATTTTGGACGGCCGGGCAATTGGCGATGTCAGAATTTTTGAGGTCAGCCTGCGCCCCGGCAACGTCATCGCCGTCAAGCTTTGATCGGGCACTGGTTATCGCCTTGTTTGCCTTGTCACAAGCATCGGCTTTTTGTTTTTCATCAGCTTTGGCTTCTGCTTGTTGAAAACAGGCTCGCGCTTTGTCAGCCTTTTCGCGTGCCCAGCGAGAATTGCTTTCAATTTCTGCCAAAGCGTCCCTAATAACGGCAAGTTTGAGTTTGCGTCTGTCGATAATTTTTTTGCGGGCTTTGGTGAATTGTTCTGTATCCCTGTATCCGGTTTCGGTCAGATTGAATTTGCCAGCGCAGGTTATCATAACAAGATTGGCATTATCCTTGGTACATTGAGCCGCCTGTCTTTTGAGTTTTTCAATCCGCGATTTATATCCAGCCAGGCGGGCTTCGAAGAGGGCGTAATTTGCCGTATCCAAATCCCTGCCAAAATCTCTCAAAGCCTGAGTGGAAATGCTGTGAACCTTTTCTGCAGCAATGAAATTTCCGTCGCTCTTTTGCCAGTGAGAGACCAATGAGCCACCGTCTGAAACCTTTTTAAAATACGGTTGAAGCTCTTTGCTGAGAGCTTGACAATAGTTTTTCAATGGTGTGTAGGCTTCTGCCCGCTTGGCATCAAATTCCTGCGGCGAGGGGAAGGGTATTGGCGCAGATAATCTTGCAATCAACGGATCAGCAATGGCTTTTGCCGTGTTTTTAAGCTGGTCGGCCAATACGGCATGGTTGCGGCCCCTGAGCGCCTGTTCTTTTCCCAGCGCGGCATTGGCGGCAGCATCTTCACCGGCTTTACAGGCTTGCGAAGCTGCATCGCGCGCGCTTTCATTTGCGAGTTTTATTGCCTTGAGAAGCCCTTTTAGTTGTTCATACACCGGTTTATGGTCAATCGTGTCGACGGTTTTGGTGTTGGTGAATTGCGATAACCGCCGTTTGCTTTCCTGAGCAATGCGGTCCATTTCGCTGCCGCTGGCCTTGGCATTTTGCGCTTTTCTGCATAATGCCAAATCGCCTTGTACGGCTGTTTCAAGTTGTGAAATCGCCGTGTCGAGAACACCGAAACCTGCTTCAAGTCGTGCAACGGTATCGGCCATGCGTCTGCGTTTATCCTCCGCGGCGTTTTTTTCGGTTTGGTTGTCTTGCGGTGGGGCAGCTCCCGCGGTCTCGGTGTCGCCTGCGGACTTTTCATCCTCAGGTTTGCTTTCGGATTTTGGGGGTGTTGCAGTATCGGCATCGGCGGTCACCGGCAGGTCGATACCAGGAATAGGATTGCCGTTTGCGAGATCGTCGCGCAATTTATCGCGGTAATCTTCAAGTGTTGGTCCTAATATGCCTATAGCGATATCGCCAACCGGACTATCGATCTGGAGGAAGTCGGGCATTTCCGAATTGAGATTGTTTGCGCCGTTTACAATACCTCGTAAAACTGAAGGGCTATCGAGTATTCCAGCCTTTGATCCCAGTTTTTCCCTCAGGCGGGCCATTTCGGCTGGCGGGATTTTGCTTAGTGCATCGCTGTAAATTTTATCGAAATCGGGTTGGGCAAGTGCGTGGTCAATTGAGCTTTGCAAAACCCCGGACATATCTCGGCGCGGGATGGCATATAGGCGACCGTCACCACCTTTTATGACTGCGAGGGATTTGTCGTTGAGTTTTGATTTTAAATCCTGTTTTGACGTAATTGCCCGATTTTTCAGCCAGTCAGATTTACCTTCTCCAGCCTTAACGTCTGCAGGCATTCTGTCTTTAAGCTTGTCGTAGAGCACACCGGCCTGGGGATTTGCGCCCCTGAATGTCGACAGAATATCCAGGCCGCGGCCAAGTTGGGTGTTCCGGTCGGACGCAGCATTTGCCACACTTGCGACGATGATCAGAAGAACGAATATCAGGGGTAGCAGGCCAAAAAAATACCTCACCTGCCTCCGGTCAAAATAACCCTCCGGCATAATATGTCCTTTCGGTCACACTGCGCCTATACTGCGGTACCCCAATTGGTTTTATTCTAATGTTTTATGGTCTTGCTCGCAAGCCATGAAAGATAAGATGAGATCGACCCC
>JAJFHR010000105.1 GCA_021775515.1 Hyphomicrobiales bacterium
ATCAGATTGCCAGTTTTGCGCAATGCTTGCCCGGTCGGAATAAATGCCCGCTTCAAGGCCTGCAAGGTAAGCCGCGCCAAGAGCCGTAGTTTCGCTGATTTTAGAACGGTCAACCGGCATATCCAGAATATCAGCCAAAAACTGCAGGAACCAATTGTTGTTCACCATTCCGCCGTCAACCCGCAATCTTGTTGGTGCGCCTAAATTTGCCAGCGCCATATCGCCACCTATCGCCTCCATTAAATCACGGGTTTGAAAGGCCACCGCCTCAAGACCCGCCCGGACTATCTCCGCTTTACCGGCCCCACGAGTTAACCCAACCAGTGCACCGCGGGCATGTGGATCCCAATAAGGTGCACCCAGGCCGGCGAAGGCCGGGACCAGGTAAACTCCTGATTGCGGGTCAGCGGTCTTGGCCAGTTTTTCCGTTTCCCCAGCATCAACAAACAATCCCAACTCATCACGCAACCATTGAACCGTCGCACCTGCCATGAAGATACTGCCCTCAAGCGCATAAGTTGTTTCATCACCGAGGCGGTAGGCGATCGTCGTTAGCAGCTTGTTCGCCGACAGTGATTTTTCCAGGCCAGTATTGGCGAGCACAAAACAGCCTGTACCATAGGTCGATTTAATCATGCCTGGTTCAAAACAGGCCTGTCCGATTGAGGCGGCCTGCTGGTCACCAGCCACGCCAAGAATAGGAATTGAACTGCCAAACAAATCTGCCTGACTAGCACCAAAGTCCGCACACGACGGTTTTACCTCCGGCAATATTTCATGGGGAATATTAAGCCGTGTTAGAAGACCATCATCCCAGTGCGACCGGCCAATATCATATAACAGGGTACGGGCGGCATTGGTGGCATCGGTCGCATGGACCGCACCACCAGTGAGTTTCCAAATCAGCCAGCTGTCGATCGTGCCAAAACAAAGTTCGCCACGGGCGGCAGCCCTTCGATCACTGTCTACTGAATCGAGGATCCACTTGAGCTTAGTGCCGGAAAAATAAGGATCAAGAACAAGCCCGGTCTTTTCTCTCACTTCCTCATTCAGCCCTTCGTTTCGCAACTCTGTGCAAAAATCTGCGGTACGCCGGTCTTGCCAGACAATAGCCCTGTGAAGTGGTTCACCGGTTTTTCTGTTCCAGACAACCGTAGTTTCACGTTGATTGGTAATCCCGATTGCAGCGATGGCCTTAGCCCCACCTGCAGATCGAATAACATTGCGGCAAACAGAGACCACGCTGTTCCAGATTTCCATGGCATCATGCTCAACCCACCCAGGCTGCGGATAATGTTGGTTCAGCGGTTCAGCCTTGGTTGCAACAATCTGACCAGTGCTATCAAATACCATCGCCCGTGTACTGGTAGTGCCCTGATCAATTGCAACTAAATATTGTGCTGCCCCCATCTCTTGAAATCCCTTGATTAAATTTACACATCTCTTTTTCGGCAAAATGCCTATTCTGCTTCAAATCCCAACTTGGCAAACTGCCACAAGTTCAAAACCTGAGTATGCCTCAAGCGCCCTCGACTGCTCAAGAGCGGGAGGCCCCAAAAATGCTACGCCTTTAACTTCATTGATAATGACCTGTTACTCCGCCGTCGCCTTTTTGAAAAAAGACGCTATAGTGCCCGCCAATAATTTGGAGCCTACATGTATGTCCTATGAGAAAGTAGTCTTTATCGCCAGTGATACAGAAAAGGCAGAATCCGCAAAAAAGCGGTTAAGTCGTGTTTATGGGAATCACAAGGTGGAAGATGCGGATGTGATTGTCGCGCTCGGCGGAGACGGCTTTATGCTCAATACACTCGAACGGTTTATGGATACGGGCAAACCAATCTACGGCATGAACCGGGGTAGCGTTGGATTTCTCATGAATGAATTCAGTGAAGAAAACCTTTTCGTCCGGCTCAATCAGGCAGAAAGAACTGTAATCCATCCTCTGGATATGAAGGCGACAGATCAGGATGGAAAGAAATATCACAGCATTGCAATCAACGAAGTATCCTTTTTGCGCCAAACCTTTCAGGCGGCAAAATTACGCATTTCCATTGACGATCAAGTACGCCTCGAAGAATTGATTTGTGATGGAATTCTGGTAGCATCACCTGCTGGCAGCACCGCCTACAACTTATCGGCTCACGGCCCGATCCTGCCGATTAACTCACCGCTTCTTGCCCTGACACCGATCAGCGCCTTCCGGCCCAGAGGTTGGCGTGGCGCCATTTTACCGAGCGAAGCGAAAATAAGGATTGAGGTACTGGAGCCAGAAAAGCGTCCGGTTAGTGTCGCCATCGCCAATAACACCGAAATCCGTCATGTTGTCGATGTGCAGGTAGAAGAGAAACGTACAATCGCCATCAACATGTTATTTGATGAGGGCCACAGTTTGGAAGAGCGTGTCTTGCGCGAACAATTTCGGTATTAGGATCGATCGAAACCGCCGTTTCCACCCTGATAGTTTTGTTTGACCTTACCTCTCCTCAACAGTTTAACATTTCTTAATTTGTAATTTATACAATATATATAAATTACAAATATTCAATTTAAAATAGTAATAAATATAAAAATACAACCTATTAGAGATTTTAAGGTATTACCTTGGGAATATTTATGTGGATAGAATAAAAAAAGTCGCATTCGATCGAATTAGTTTTCTAGTTGTCGATGACAGCTCCCATACACGCCATCTTGTGCGAACAATACTCTATACCTTCGGTTCCCGGACAATCTACGAAGCGGAAGATGGCGCTCAGGGATTGGAAATAATCGAAAGCCATTCTCCTGACATTATAATTGTAGATTGCCTCATGCCAATGCTCGACGGATTTGAACTCATTCAACTCGTTCGCAATCCTGTCAGTTGCAAAAATGCCTTTGTCCCCATCATCATGCTGTCCGGCCACTCACAAAAACATCGCGTATTATCTGCTCGCGACGTCGGAGTGACAGAGTTCCTATGCAAACCAATATCAACAAAACTACTTTATGAACGCATAGAGAGTGTTATTCGCAAACCCCGGCAATTTGTACAAAACGACTATTATTTCGGACCGGACAAACGCCTCGACGAAAATGGCCGCAGATATGGCCCCGCACAATGCGCTGAAGAAGAGGATGATGAATTCGAGTGTGTAGAAACTCCGGAAAGATTTGTTCAGAGATGGGAAACTTTCCTCGTATAAAATCTCAACAGCGAAGTTATCACATGGCAAATTTATGTCCGAAAATAAACAAGGCGACACTCAAGTAGAGATAATTGTTCCACCCAACCCGCTTAAATCCAAGGTTGGTGTGAGCGGTTCAGGCTCTTTGGATTTCGGACCGATAGAACGGGCGGAAAAAGCCCTCGAACAGCTATCGGTGGAATTTGATGATTGGCTTTCAGAAGAGGTGGATCTGCTTTTACTGGCGCGAGACAGAGTAATTGAAGAAGGTTTAACCGCTGAAACGCAGGCAAAATTGTATTTAGCCTCGCATGATTTGAAGGGCCAGGCCGAAACTTACGGCTATCCATTAATTACACGGGTTTGCGCATCGTTATGTAAACTTCTTGATACGGCAACCCAGCGCTCCCTCATCCCAGCGGAAATTATAGACCATCATGTAAATGCCGTCCGCAATATGATGAAGTATAAAATGAAATCAACCAAGCACCCTCAAGGATCGGCAGTAACAAATAAGCTAATTGATGTAGTGCTCGAATTCGCCGATTTTGAAGACAAAAAACGCGCCAAATTGAAGCTGGATCAAAAATAGACCACCCTGGCTGTAATCTCTCAGGAGATTGATCATTCGAATCTGATCTAAAAAGCTGATCTTGCAAAAATCGACCTAGGAAATATCAGGCTGCTTCCTCAATGGCACCGATTACTTCTTCGGCCAGCGCCTTGTCATCACCTTCAGAAAAACGCT
>JAJFHR010000106.1 GCA_021775515.1 Hyphomicrobiales bacterium
TGCACAACATCGCGGGCAAAATCCCGGGCAAGTTGTTTGTCGCCCATCGCATGACCACCGTATTTAATTACGACAGTCGCTCCGTCATAACGTTGCATAAACGGCAGAGCTTCAGAAAGGGTGAGAGCTTTTTTGGCGCGATCGTTTTCTGATGGGCTCGCCTCAAGCTCTTTGTTATCAAAACCATCTTGCGCCATGATCTAAGTGCATTCCAATATGAAAGTTTACGTAGTCTTCAACGACAAGCCTTATAGCGAAGTTCTCAGTCTTCGACCAGACTTGTAATTTCAGCTCGCAGGTGATCAATGCCAAAGCCGGTCCGGCTTGAGGTTGAAATAATCAACGGGTGGGCTGCGGGATGTTTGCTGCATACCGAAGTAACTTTTTCGACCAGACCCGCCCAGTCCGCTTTTTTCACCTTATCGGCTTTTGTCAATACGATTTGATAAGACACAGCAGAAGTATCCATGAGCGTCATGACCTGGTTGTCAATGTCCTTGAAACCGTGGCGGGCATCAATGAGCAGGTAGACCCGGCGTAACCCGACACGTCCACGCAGATACCGCTCAATCAACGTGGTCCACGCCTGTATTTTGGTTTTTTCAGCCCGTGCATAACCATACCCCGGCATATCAACAAGATAGAGCTTTTCGGTCAGGGAGAAAAAATTTAACTCGCGAGTCCGGCCCGGAGTATTCGACGTCCTTGCTAAAGACTTGTGATTTGTCAGCACGTTGATCAAGCTTGATTTGCCAACATTGGAACGACCGGCAAAGGCTACTTCCACGCGGTCGGGTTCCGGCAGGCCGGCGGGGGCGACAACGCTTTTTAGAAATGTACACGGTTTGGAAAACAGCAGGCGACCCGCCTCAAGCTGCTCAGAAGAATAGGTGTGAGCATCAGCCAACTGACTTGCCATAGCGCCATCTCAACCGGGTTTGGTATTAGGAACTTTGATTGCTTTTTGAACCGCTGAATATGCCTTTTAAGTTATCCCAGAGTTCAATTTTAACACCTTGCTTGCGCATGATGTACCATTGTTGGGCAACTGAAAGTGTATTGTTCCAGGCCCAGTAGATAACCAGACCTGCCGGGAATGAGGCCAGAAGGAACATAAAAAACAGCGGCATCCAGTTAAATATCTGTGCCTGAATGGGATCAGGCGGCGCCGGATTAAGCCGCATCTGGATAAACATGGTAATGCCCATGATTATCGGCCAAACGCCGATCAGCGGTATTATGCTTGGAGGTGTCCACGGTATCAGGCCGAACAGGTTGAACAGTGTGGTGGGATCTTGCGCCGCAAGGTCTTGTATCCAGCCGAAGAACGGTGCATGGCGCATCTCGATTGTACCGAAAAGCACTTTATACAGAGCAAAAAAGACCGGTATCTGGAGCAAAATCGGCAGGCAGCCCGACATGGGGTTGACCTTTTCCTTCTTATATAGCTCCATCATTGCCTGCTGCTGTTTGGCGCGGTCTTCGCCATAACGTTCACGCAGTTTGGCGATTTCCGGCTGCAGTTTTTTCATCTTGCTCATCGACACATAGGATTTATGTGCCAAGGGGAAAAAGATCAGCTTGATCACCACGGTCGCCATCAGGATCGCGACACCGAAATTACCAAAAAACTTGAAGAAAAAGTCTATTAACACGAACATCGGTTTGGTGATGAAATAGAACCAGCCCCAGTCAATCAGCAGATCGAATTGAGTGATATTCAGGCTTTTGTCGTAAGCATCAACGATCGATACTACTTTAGCCCCGGCAAAAAGTTGATTTTCAGTTTTTACACTCCTGCCCGGTGCCGCAATAACACCTTTGCCGATGAAGTCAGTCTGATAGGTAGATTTATCTCCGACTTTTTGGGAACTGAAACGTGCGGTTACCTTTTCCTTTTGATCGGGAATAAGCACTGCTCCCCAGTATTTGTCGACAATACCAAGCCAGCCACCAGTGCTTTCAATGGTTATAGCGCCATCTTCATCAACGTCATCGTAATCAACTTCTTGAAGCCCATCTTCACCCAACACGCCAATGAGCCCTTCATGCAGAATATAAAAATCCTGGATTTCCGGTTTGCCATGGCGTGACAGCAAGCCATAAGGATGAAGGGTTACAGCGGTCTTGCTTTTGTTTTCCACCTCCTGGCTGATCGAAAACATGTAGTCCTTATCCACTGAGATTGTCCGGCGAAAAATCAGGCCTTCGCCATTATCGTATTCCAATTCAACAGGATTTTCCGGCGTAAGTTTGGCGCCGGGTTTTGCCGTCCAAACCGTGGTTGCCGTTGGAATTTTAATTTTGGCCTTGGGATCTACCCACCAGCCATATTCGGCGTAATATGCGTTTTTGGCACCGGAAGGCGAAAACAAGGCAATGTTTTTGCTGTCCGGTTTGACGGTTTCGCGATAGTTTTTTAACAGCAGATCATCAATCCGGCCACCCAACAGACCAATTGACCCCGAAAGATTAGGGGTATCCACAATTATGCGAGGGGAGGCAGCAAGGGCGAGTTCGCGCGATCGAGCTGGAACAACCACACCGCCGGGGACGGGTAGACTGCTGGCTGATTGACCCGTTGAGGGTTTAGGAATTTGCGAACCATCCGGGGCCGGTTGGGGAACAGGGGCGTTGCCAGTAGTCTGGCTGGCCTCTTGTTTGGCGCGTTCTTTTTCAACCTGAGGAACACCAACGAACGCCTGCCAGGCAAACAGAACAATCACACTAAGCACGATCGCGAGAATGAAATCCCGATTTTCACCCATACCGTATTCCTACCAATCACCAGATATCTGAAGCATAAAGAGCATAATTAACTACCAATTTGGACTTTTTTGCATTCCATTCAACGGTTCATTTTTTTATGAACCCCGCGAAAGGCTCCGCTTAAATCTTGTGTAAGGTCGCAAAGGCTTCGCGTGATCGTTGATTTGCGGCCTATAACTACGTAATCAAAACCTGTCTGAGCATGTGCTTTATCCTGCCTGACAACTTCCCTCAAGCGCCTTTTTACACGATTACGGACAACGGAGTTGCCGACACGCTTTGTTACGGTAAATCCCATTCGCGAAGAACTGTCGTCGTCGCGCCGCCAGCATTGAAGAATAAGACCCGGAGTAACCCATTTTGCACCACGCGCCGCTCTAAGAAACTCCTTACGTTTCTTGAGACGTTCCATGGTGGCTTTTTGCATCCCTAAGTTCTGATTACCGCCGAATTATTCGACACGAGCAGAATTGAACGCGTCTCGCAGGCCAAATCAAACAGGCATCCGTCCTAAGCAGATAAGCGTTTACGTCCCCGCGCGCGCCTGCGAGCCAGTACACGCATTCCACCAGTGGTTGCTTTACGTGCTCTAAAGCCATGACGGCGTTTTCTTACCAGCACGCTTGGTTGATAGGTCCGCTTCACTTTAATTCTCCAAATACGGGCGGGTAAACCGCCTTTACATAAGGCCTGAAAATCACCTAGAAGGTGCCCGATAGGCCACACTATAAGAAGTTGGTCGTGCGGGCTTATAAGGTCAAGCAGCGCCCAAGTCAACGAAATGCGGAATATACATTAATTTGAGGGGCGATTACACCACTATTTCACGGCATATGACACTTCATCACAATAGATTGAGGCCCTATTAGCAATATCGCAGACTATCCTATTTAGAAACAATACCGCAGGTTGCAGTGATAACGGTCCAAGGTAAGAAAGAGTGAAAGAAATGACACCAAGTGAAAGTTCGAGAATTCGAAGATTGATCAATTTAGCCGGATTTTCGTTTGCCCTTGCAGCATTTGTGCTGATTGCGGCGCAGACTCCCGCCGCCGCTGCAGGTCTGGAGAAATTTTCCCGCTCCAATGCTGCCTCCTCTTTCAGAATTGATAATTCCGCATACGATCGATTTCTCAAGAAGTATCTGGTTAATCTTCCCGATGGAATTACGCGCGTAAAATACGCAGATGTCTCCGCCAAAGACCGCAGATCGCTGGATTTGTATATTGAGGGTTTGCAACGCACCAGGGTGACAGGACTGTCACGGGGAGAGCAATTTGCATTTTGGATAAACCTGTATAATGCAGTCACTCTAACTGTTGTGCTTGACCATTACCCGGTATCCTCGATTAAAGATATTAGAATTTCCCCAGGACTGTTTTCATCAGGGCCATGGGGACGGAAAATCGTTGCAGTCGAAAACGTTGCGCTGTCGCTTGACGATATTGAGCACGAAATATTACGTAAATTTTGGCGTGAGAAACGCATTCACTACGCGGTCAGCTGTGCTTCTTATGGTTGTCCAAACCTGTCAATTACCGCTTTTACCACCAAAAATACCGCCAGACTTCTTGACGCAGGCGCCCGTGCCTACATCAACCATCCCCGTGGGCTGAGCATCCGCAACAACAAAATTACCGCCTCGAAAATCTATAAATGGTACCGCGAAGATTTTGGCACGAAGGCGGATTTGTTGCGCCATTTCCTGAAGTACGCCAAACCGGGCCTTAAGGCGAAACTTAAAAATGCAGCAGAAATCGAAAATTACATTTATAGTTGGAAATTGAACGATGCATCACCTTCAGGCAACAACTCCTAATGCGTCGTCTGATTTATATATGGGAATATCATGACCGACGATGAAATTTCGGACGGAACTGAAGCCAGTTCCGGTCCTCTTAAACGTTATCTGCCGGTGATTATTCTCGTCGCTATTATCGCCCTGGTTTTGAGCCAGGGGTGGCACCAGTATCTGACGCTGGAACAAATTGCCAAAAACCGTAACTGGCTCAAGGAAATGGTGGAAAATCAGTGGTTCTGGGCCATCTTGGCATATTTTCTGATTTATGTGGCGGCCATTTCCCTGTCGCTGCCCGGCGGGGTGTTGTTGACCATTACCGGCGGGTTTTTATTCGGGCCAAACATAGGCGGAAGCGTCACCGTTATCGCAGCGACCGTCGGTGCCTCTTTGTTATTTCTCATTGCCAAAACCTCTCTGGGTGAAACCCTTGCGGCAAAAGCTGGGCCCTGGTTGTCAAAATTATCCGAAGGCTTTCAGGAAAATGCTCTTAGTTACCTCCTGTTCCTGCGGTTGGTGCCTGCTTTTCCGTTCTGGCTGGTAAACCTGGCTCCAGCCTTGCTTGGCGTGCGGTTGAAAACCTTTGTCATTGGCACGCTGGTCGGAATAATTCCGGGAACTTTTGCATTTGCTTATGTCGGCGCCGGATTGGACAGCATCATTGAAGCCACGCAGATGGAATTTAAAAAATGCCTGATGCAGCAGATGTCTACTGGTGGCAAGGAAACTAACTGCTCTTTTTCACTCAATCCGACCACCCTGATTACAAAAGAATTGCTCATTGCCTTTATTGCTTTGGGGTTTGTTGCACTTATTCCGGTAGCTGTTCAAAAGTGGAAAGCGTGGAAGAAGTAGAGTCTTGCTCTTAAATATTAGGCAGGAAAAGGGACACGCGCAGGTTAAGTTGTAAATATAACAAGGTGAAATATGGCGCAGTTGATTGAGGTTGATATTTGTGTGATTGGCGCAGGCTCGGGCGGATTGTCAGTTGCAGCAGCAGCAGCCCAGCTTGGTGTTAAAGTTGCCCTGATTGAAAAAGGTAAGATGGGCGGTGATTGCCTCAATTACGGCTGCATTCCTTCCAAGGCGATGATTGCCGCTGCCAAACAGGCAAAACTGATGTCGTCCGGGGAAAAATTTGGCGTCAAGGCACATGAGGCAACGGTCAATTTCAAAAAAGTTCACGACCATGTCCATGGTGTTATTGCCGCAATTGCGCCGACTGATTCTGTTGAACGTTTCACCGGCTTGGGCGTCAAGGTCATCGAAGCTGCCGGGAAATTTAAGGACAAGCGAACCGTAGTTGCCGGTGATTATGAAATCACTGCAAGGCGGTTTGTTATAGCGACCGGATCGACGGCCGGAATTCCTCCCATTAACGGCCTTGAGACTGTCCACTATCTGACCAACGAAACAATTTTCGACAATACGCGCAAACCAGCCCATCTAGTTATCATCGGCGGTGGTCCCATCGGCATGGAGCTGGCCCAGGCCCATCGCAGGTTGGGCGCGCAGGTAACGGTTTTGGAGATGTTTGCACCATTGGCCAAGGATGATCCTGAACTCACCGCTGTAGTGTTGGATCAGGTGCGTCGTGATGGTGTTGATATACGTTCCGGTATCGCGGTTAAGCAGGTAGCCGTTCGCGGCAAGGGAATACGCGTCAGCATTGAAGAAGGTGGTAAACCTGTAAACATTGATGGCTCGCATTTATTAATTGCCGCGGGCAGAAAACCCAACGTGGCAGATTTGAACCTGGAAGCTGCTGGCGTTGAATATTCGCCCAAAGGCATCGCCGTAAATCGTAAACTCAAAACCTCTAATCGCAAAATCTATGCCATTGGCGATGTCATTGGGTCTTTACAATTTACCCATGTGGCAAATTATCATGCCGGAATTGTTATCCGGTCGGCCTTATTCAGGCTGCCGGCCAAGGTAAACAATGATGTTGTTCCCTGGGTAACCTACACCGATCCCGAGTTGGCTCATGTCGGGTTGAGCGAAGAGGCTGCCCGCGAACGGTTTGGTGAAATCAGAATATTGCGTTGGCCCTACGCCGAAAATGATCGCGCCCAGGCAGAACGTAAAACCGATGGTATGATCAAAGTTATCACCAGCAAAAAAGGTAAAATTCTCGGCGCCAGTATTGTTGGTCAAAGTGCCGGGGAACTCATCCAACCCTGGGTGTTGGCCATTACCAAGGGACACAAAATTGGCATAATGACCAGTATCATTGCCCCTTATCCGACGCTGAGTGAGATCAACAAACGTGTAGCTTTTGGATTCTATACCGATAAACTGTCAAACCCATGGGTAAAAAGGACTATTAAATTTCTTGCCCGTTTCGGTTAGCATAAGTCACGCCAAAGCCTGCCGCCAGTTAGTTGGCGGATGAGTTGATGGGTAATATGAAGCAAACACCGAACAAAATTTTGGCGCCTGCACAAAAGTCCAAGAGCCGTGTGAAGTTTGGCTTATCGGCCAAGCTTTTGATCATGACCGCCCTTTTTGTCATGCTTGCAGAAGTCCTGATTTTTGTGCCCTCGGTGGCAAATTTTCGCAAAAACTGGCTGGAAGACCGGCTGGCTGCCGCTCAGATCGCCAGTTTGGTAGTTGAAGCCGCTCCCAATCAGGAAATTTCCGATGAACTCATGGCCCAGCTCTTAAAAAATGCCAGGGTCAAGGGGGTTGCCTTGCGCCATGATGAAGTTCGCCGCCTGATTTTGCGCGGTGATATGCCGCCTGCCGTCGACCGCCATTTTGATTTGCGCAAACCTGCAATCCTGGATCTGACTATGGATGCGATGGAAACCTTATTTATGGGAGGCGGGCGTAATATACGCATTTTCAGTGAGGCCAAATATGACGCCGGGGGATTTATTGAGGTTGTGCTGGATGAGACCCCGCTACGCGCGGCCATGTTGACCTTCGCGCTGAATATCCTGAAATTGTCTTTGGTCATTTCTGCGCTAACGGCTTTGGCTGTCTACCTGGTATTTATCTGGATTTTTGTCCGGCCCATGCGTCATCTCACCCACAATATGGTGCGCTTCAGGGATGACCCGGAGGACACAGCGCGGATCATCGAGCCGTCATCGCGGCGCGATGAAATTGGCGTTGCCGAACGTGAGTTGGCCAGAATGCAAGATGATCTTGCTCAAATGCTGCAACAAAAAAGCCGCCTGGAAGCCCTGGGCCTGGCAGTGAGTAAAATCAGTCACGATCTACGCAATATGTTGTCCAGTGCGCATTTGATCTCCGATCGCTTATCGAGCGTTGAAGACCCGACTGTCAAACGCTTCGCTCCAAAACTTATCGCCTCGCTTGACCGGGCAATTAATTTTTGCACCCAGACTCTCAAATACGGTGAGGTTCAGGAAGACCGGCCCCGGCGTGCGCGGTTTTTACTGAGCAGCCTGGTTGATGAAGTATTTGACACGCTCAGTCCGTTTTTTGAACATGGCGTTCAATTGAAGGCGGAGATTGAGACGGAACTGAAAATAGATGCCGACCGTGAACAACTATTTCGGATCCTGCTCAATTTGGTCAGAAACTCCTGCCAAGCGCTTGAAGCTTCAGGGGCTGCAAAACTGGAAATCCGTATTTCCGCCTGGCGCGAAGGCACAGTGGTGACGATTGAGGTAAAAGACAACGGTCCTGGTTTGCCGGAACGGGCAAAAGAACATTTGTTTGATGCCTTTCAGGGATCGGTGCGAGCCGGCGGAACCGGGCTCGGCCTGGCTATTGCCCACGAACTTGCCAGTGCCCATGGCGGTTCGGTCAATCTGATAGATGTACCCTTAGGTGCCACCTTCCACATCACAATCCCCGACCGTATCACCACCGTACCCAAGAGAAGCCACATCGTTCAAGCCGCTGCCAACGAATAAAGCAATGGTCACTGACGGCGCGCCGCCGAGCCTGCTGACATTCAAACAACAGACCTGGCTTTAATAGGACTGGCCGGGTGATTGGTGCAGATAAGTGTTATCGCTGAGCTGTTGCAGCATGAAACCGGCAACGTCTGCACGCGAAATTTTTAGCTTGAGGGTCTTTTCCGTTGGCGCGAAACCATGTTTGTAAACTCCGGTCAAGGGCCCGTCAGTGAAAGCCGCCGGGCGGACAATAATCCAGTCAAGATCGCTCTGTTTTACAATTACCTCCTGTGACTTGTGATCGGAATAAACCTCTCTCAGCAATACCCCGAACATGATGCGTTTCCAGAAAAAGTTAAGAACGGCTCGACTTTCGCCAAGTCCCAGTGTGGTCTGACACACCAGCCTGCGAACGCCGTGACGCTTCATTGCTTCGATTACATTTTTGGTACCCGCCGAGCGGATTATTCCCTTGCGTCCGGCCCCCAGGGTGATCAGCACCACATCATGGCCCGGTATGGCGTCTGCTACGGCGTTCGGGTCGAGGACGTCCCCGGTATAGCGGGTGAGATTTTGATGATCAGATTTTAGCGCTGATGGCTTGCGTGAGAACGCTGTCACCTGATGGCCCTGTGCCAGGGCCTGATCGACCAGGTGCTGTCCGACTGATCCTGTCGCTCCAAAAATAATTAACTTCATTTCGCTTATCTCCTTTTGCTTGACACTGTGTCAATTGACATTATGTCAAGTAGGCGTTACTAGACACTATGTCAAGAGAAAATCTTAATACCAGAAGTAGAATTCTGAAGGCCGCCCTTGATCTGCTGGAAGCAAGCCAGGGGAAAGGCGTACGCATGACGGATATTGCCAAACGGGCAGGGATCACCCGACAGGCGCTTTACCTTCATTTCAGCACGAGGGGAGAACTTCTGATTGAGGTGACCTATTACCTTGATGAAATCAAGGGCAGTGAAGAGCGGCTCCTTCCCAGCCGCACAGCGCAAACCGGGATTGAGCGTCTTGATGCCTATATCGATGCCTGGGGCACCTATATTCCGGAAATCTATGGCGTCGCCAAAGCGCTTCTCGCCATGCGCGATACTGACGAAGCCGCGGCACAGGCGTGGGATGACCGGATGCAGGACATGCGCGAGGGGTGCCAAGCTGCGATCAGCGCGCTGAACCGGGACAAAATGTTGTCGAGCGACCACTCTCCCGATCAGGCTACCGATATTTTATGGACGATGCTATCGGTCCGAAATTGGGAACAACTGACCATCGGATGCAATTGGTCGCAGGAAAAATATATTGCAACGCTCAAATCATTGGCGCGGTGTATTTTTGTGGTTGATGCAACATAGATGAGGCAAACTGAATGTGAAGATCCGGCTGACCGCAACCTTGATGTAGAGCGAAAATTGCCACGACTGGATCGCCATATAATGGTTGGGCTAGCAACTGCGCCAGGGACTATTGGTTTTTTTATGAGGGTGACGGGATGCCTGCGTTCGTAATCGGCTCAAAAATCTTCGGTGAAATGTTTGGCTCAGATAAGATGCGCGCCCTATTCAGCGACGAATATATGGTTCAACGCTATCTTGATGTTGAGGCAGCTCTTGCCCGCGCTCAGGCTAAAATAGGTATTGTGCCGGAAGCAGCCGCTGATGCGATTACGCGACACGCGCTTGTTAAAAAAGTTGACTGGCCGCGACTGTCTAAACGTTCGGAAATTGTCGGCTACCCGATTTTACCCCTGGTAGAGCAATTGGCAGATTGGGCCGAGGATGGATTGGGCCAATGGTGTCACTGGGGGGCTACCACCCAGGATATCATGGACACCGCTG
This sequence comes from Hyphomicrobiales bacterium, assembly GCA_021775515.1. Lineage (GTDB taxonomy): Bacteria > Pseudomonadota > Alphaproteobacteria > Rhizobiales > JAJFHR01 > JAJFHR01. The sequence continues at coordinate 10,287 of JAJFHR010000106.1, forward strand.
ATGTTCTGCAGATTAAACAGGCGCTCGACCTCGTGTCAGATGATTTGGACACGGTGGCGGATGCCCTGGCGGCGTTGGCGCAAAAACATATTGATCTGCCGATGGCAGGGCGCACCCATCTTCAGCATGCCCTGCCGATTACCTTCGGATATAAGGCGGCAACCTGGCTTTCGGCAATTGATCGCCACCGCAAGCGGCTAAAAGAATTGCGCCCCCGGCTCGAAGTCGTCTCATTTTCCGGTGCGGCAGGCACGCTTGCCTCTCTTGGTGAGGCGGATGGCCTGAAAACCCAGGCGGGTCTGGCCGAAGAGCTGGGCCTGGGATTGCCGGATATCACCTGGCACACCATCCGCGACAATTTTACCGAAGTAACTGGTTTTTTAGCCTTGGTTGCAAGCTCCGTGGGCAAGATCGGCTATGATATCACGCTAATGATGCAGACCGAAACAGGTGAAGCGCTGGAGCCATTTGCCCCGGGCCGCGGGTCGTCATCAACCATGCCGCAAAAGCGCAATCCGATCTCGTCGGAAATGATGATTGCTGCGGCGAAAATCGTTCGTGAACAACACTCGGCCATGCTTGATGCCATGGTTCAGGATCATGAGCGCGCAACCGGGCAGTGGCATGTTGAATGGCAGGCAATACCAACCGCCTTTATTGTTGCCAGCGCCGGGCTGCAAGCAGCCCGCGAGGTTCTCGAAGGACTGGAAGTCCGGCCTGAGGCAATGCGCAAAGTCCTTGATGTCACAGGCGGCTTGATAGTCGCTGAAGCGGTAATGATGGGGCTGGCACCCAGACTTGGCCGGCAGGTTGCCCATGATGTTGTTTATGCCTGTTGCCGCGATGCATTAACTGAAGGCTCATCGTTCCTTGACGCGCTGGTCTCAAAGCCGGAAATCAGCACGGTCATGACCCGCGATGATCTGGAAAAACTTATTGATCCGGCAAACTACCTGGGTGCCGCCCCGGCAATGACCAGGCGGCTTCTTACGCAACGAAACTGAAATCTGTAACCGACATAGTGTCTTGGATAATACGGCAAATACTGCATCAGCACTCTACCCGCGGCAAAATCCAACCGACCCGACTTGGAGTGACCGCCCGGCTCAATAGGCGGCTTGGATCGTGTCGATAAAATCCTTCAGGTCCGGGGCGGTTCAGGTTAGACTTCCCGCCATGGCTATAACGATTAAGACAAACTCGG
>JAJFHR010000107.1 GCA_021775515.1 Hyphomicrobiales bacterium
AAGATTACAAAACGGCGGCGTCCTGATTTATGGGCGCGACGGTCGACTGGAGGAGAGACTGGCCAGAACAGCAGTTAAGTATTAGATCTCCTTATCCATGTCTGGAAAATATTTTTGGGAGCTGGAGATAAATTATCAAGACAAAGTGACAGCTCGAATTCGATCGTGTTGGAGCTGGCTTAACAGAACATAAGGTTTGACATAAATGCGCGTCGTGGCAAAAAGAGTATTATTTTGAAGCCGCAGCGCCAGCGAGTTAAGAAAGGCGAGTAGGAAATGAATATTATCGAACAAATTGAGCGTGAACAGCTCGATGCTTTAACGCAAAAAAGCCCGGTACCTGAATTTGGCCCTGGTGATACCTTGCAGGTAAATGTAAAGGTGGTTGAGGGTACGCGCGAGCGCGTGCAGGCCTATGAAGGTGTTTGCATTGCCCGGTCAGGGGCAGGACTCAACGAGAGTTTTACAGTCCGCAAAATCTCCTATGGCGAAGGTGTTGAGCGGGTATTCCCGATTTACAGCCCGATGATCGACACTATTAAAGTGGTACGTCGAGGCCGGATAAGGCGGGCAAAATTGTATTATTTGCGCGGATTGCGTGGAAAAGCGGCTAGAATTGCCGAAAAGAAAGATACGCGTGCCAAAAAGGGCACCAAAGATACTGCAGCAAAAACTGAAACTGCTGCGGCGTCAGGAAAATAAGCAGGCTTGAGGTTGATAAAAACTGTGCCCGGTTGAGCACAGTTATGATTGAACCTGAAAGCGGTCGATGCAGCGACACATCAATTCTTTAGGACAGGGACGTCAGGACAGGGAAATATGTGATGGCAAATTCCAGAACGCTATATGACAAGATTTGGGATGATCACCTGATTTCTAGCCAGGAGGATGGAACCAGTCTGATTTATATCGACCGCCATCTTGTTCATGAAGTTACCAGTCCGCAAGCTTTTGAAGGCCTGCGTATGGCTGGGCGTAAGGTGCATGATCCGTCCAAAACACTTGCTGTGGTTGATCACAATGTTCCAACCAGTGATCGCAGCCATGGAATTGATGATCCGGAATCAAAACTTCAGGTTGATACGCTGGCGCAGAATTGTGCTGAATTTGGCATAGAATATTTTGATGAACTGGATGAGCGTCAAGGTATTTGCCATATTATCGGCCCCGAACAGGGATTTACCCTGCCGGGAATGACCATTGTTTGTGGTGATAGTCACACCGCTACACATGGGGCGTTTGGGGCACTTGCCCACGGTATCGGCACCTCTGAAGTGGAACATGTGCTGGCAACACAGACGTTGATCCAGTCAAAATCCAAAAACATGCGCGTGCGGGTTGATGGCACCTTGCCGGAAAGTGTAACCGCCAAGGATATCATTCTGGCGATTATCGGCCAGATAGGAACCGCCGGCGGCACCGGCCATGTCATCGAATTTTGTGGTGAAGCCATTCGCTCGCTGTCTATGGAAGGCCGGATGACTGTCTGTAACATGACGATTGAAGGAGGCGCGCGGGCAGGTTTGATTGCGCCCGATGAAACGACTTTCGAGTATATAAAAGACAAACCACGCGCTCCTAAGGGAAAAGACTGGGATCTGGCGCGGGCCTATTGGGATACGCTTTTTTCTGATGATACGGCAGTGTTTGATACTGAAATTTCGCTTGATGCGGAAATGCTGCCGCCGGTTGTCACCTGGGGAACCAGTCCGGAAGATGTTATTACTATTGAAGGTGTCATTCCCGATCCTGAAACCGTAGATGATGACGGCAAACGCCGGTCGATTGAGCGCTCTCTTGCTTATATGGGACTTGTGGCGGGAACCCGCATTCAAGATGTTTCGATAGACCGGGTATTTATCGGTTCATGCACAAATGGCCGGATTGAAGATTTGCGTGCTGTTGCCAAAGTGGCTGCTGGACACAAGGTTGCCGATAGTGTCAATGCTATGATCGTGCCGGGCTCGGGACTGGTCAAGATGCAGGCAGAGGCAGAAGGTCTCGATAAAATTTTTGTCGAGGCAGGATTTGACTGGCGTGAGCCGGGGTGTTCCATGTGCCTGGCAATGAATGCCGATAAACTCAGCCCGAAGGAAAGATGTGCTTCAACCTCTAACCGGAATTTTGAAGGACGCCAGGGCAAGGGCGGACGAACACATCTCGTCAGTCCCGAAATGGCTGCTGCTGCTGCAATAGCCGGTCACTTTGTCGATGTGCGCAGCTTTAAATAAACTTAGTGATGTCACCTCGCATAGATAACAAACATGAAGCAGATGCCGCTCAAGCGCGGCGTGATCTGGAGCGATTGCACCAGCAGTCAGAAAAGCTCACTTCCACCGGCCCCGATGATGGTATTGATCCTAATGATCCTATAGAAAAATGGGGCCGCATCATTGGCCGCTCCCTTGGTTATGTTTTTGCGGCAGGCCTTCTTTATCATCTCGTGACCACGTATCTTTGAATTGCAGTGCGGCAAGAAACCGGCAGTTGGACTGCTGCCGGAGGGGATGGGGAAGGATTTTTGTGTTTTTGGCAATTACATTCCAGTTTCAATAGGAATGACGGCGAATTCTGTAACAGCGGCGAAGCTTTTTTCCAGCGCCATTCAGGTTCAAGAAATGGAAAATCAACCAATATGCTATTTGTTCGTGTTTCAAAGTGAAGATTGACTTGCCGATTGACTTGACCAATTGCCGCTAATGCGTAAAAAAGAGAAGTAGATTTCAAGCGCCCGTCGTGGATGCGCTTTTTTGATCGTTTTGAAAGCCCGTTGCCATGGAAAAGTTTACAACACTGACAGGTGTTGCTGCACCAATGCCGATGATTAATATCGATACAGATATGATCATTCCTAAGCAATATCTCAAAACCATTCACCGCACTGGCCTGGGCAAAGCGTTATTTGCCGAATTGCGCTTTAATGATGATGGCTCGGAAAAAGAAGACTTTATTTTAAATCAGCCGGCTTACCGGAAATCCAATCTGCTTATAGCAGGCGACAATATTGGTTGTGGGTCCTCGCGCTAACATGCACCGAGCCCATAGCTAGATATCAGAATTAAGT
>JAJFHR010000108.1 GCA_021775515.1 Hyphomicrobiales bacterium
CTGACCGATAAGACCACCTCAGGCCTATAATCAAAAAGAAGGCCGCTCAAACAATCGTCTGAGCGGCCCAAGTCTAGGGAGGAAACGCCCATAAAGGGCAACAGTATGAAGCTGAAAGGATCATACTGCAATGCAACATACATACGTGTGCACCGCACCAATTTCAAGGGTAAAAAATCAAAAATGAAAATTTCTTCCTGCTTAGCCTGACAATTCCCGCTAAGCTCTTCATTTATTTATAACAAATTCATGGGGAAAAAACTGGCCCAGCCTGTGGAATTCCATCAATACCACAATTCAATCACATCAAAAATCAACTCAATGTTATGAGATTTTTTTATTATTCCGGAGTACCGTAGAATTACAAAAAACCCTCTCTCATGATTGGCCTGGAAAGAAAAAACATGCAGTTGTTAAAACCCCTCACGGTGCCTACCAACTTCCTGGCGTTTAGCCTTTCTTGTTTCCTTGCACTCTTTCTGTCCAGCCAATCAAGCAACGCCCAGGGAATAACCGGCGATTTTCTGCTCAAAGCTTCTGGAATTTATCAGTTTTCTCCACAGATGGTGAAAGCAAACTTCAGCGTTGGGCAATTGCCCTTTGGCTCTCTTAAGGGCCGTTTCCTTGAAGTTTCCGGACGTTTTATACTCAATGGCAAACAACTTGAGCGCAGTTCGGTAACCGTCGCCATCAAACCCAAAAGCATCAAGACGGAAAATCCGCAAACCGATATTTATCTGCGCGGCCCGGATTTTTTTAATGTCGCAAATTTCCCCGTAGCAACCTTTAAATCGACTAAAATCAGACGTACCGGTGATAAAACCGCGGAACTTGACGGCGTTTTGAAAATTAAAACAATCAGCGTGCCAATGGCATTTACCGTAACCTTCAATCGAGCCCAGCGAGACCCTGAGGCCGGTAATCGGTTTGTTCTCGAATTTCAGGCCAAAAGCAGCTTTAACAGATCTAAATTTGGCATGTCGGCAGGAATACCTATCTTTTCAGATGCCGTTGATCTCGACATTCAAATCCTCGGCACCAGAAAATAATCCGCCCTCTAACCTGAAACACCTCCCTTGCCTGCTTGTGCTCGAGCATTTTTTAAACTACCGATAGGCTGTTTTGATTTCTGAAAGCACCAATAATATTATGTCTGCGACAGACACCACCCCGTCAAATGAAGACCTGGCAGATCGGCTCAAATTTATTGTCAAAGCGGCAAATGAAAGCGCGCGCCTTATCCTTCCGTATTTCCGCGGCAACATTTCAATTGATCACAAAGACGGCCAGGGCCGCTTCGATCCGGTAACAGAGGCAGACCGCGCCGGTGAAAAAATCATCCGCAAACTGATCAACACGCATTATCCCGAAGATGGAATTTTTGGTGAAGAATTCGGCAAACAGGAAGGCACCTCACCTTATTGCTGGGTGCTTGATCCGATCGACGGAACCCGTTCGTTTATTTCAGGTATTCCCTTATGGGGCACACTGATCGGCCTGACATACCAGTCACGCGCAATTGCCGGTGCGATGAACCAGCCCTACACGGAGGAACTTTTTTTAGGCGCACCTGAGGGCACATATCTGTTCAAGGGCGGGCAAAAGACCCGTTTGAAAACCCGTCATTGTTCAAATATCAAAGATGCTCTGGCTGGCAGCACTGCGCCAGAAATTTTTACCGCTACATCGGATATCGAAGCCTTTGACCGCATCAAAAAAGCTGTAAGACTGATACGCTTCGGCGGGGATTGTTATCTTTATTGCATGGTCGCCGCAGGCCAGCTCGACCTGGTGGTCGAAACCGGCCTGAACGCTTATGATATCGCAGCTCTCGTGCCGATTATCGAAAACGCCGGCGGCATCATCACGACCTGGGAGGGCACACCCGCTGCACAAGGCGGCAGAATTATTGCCGCAGGCTGCCGGGAAATTCACGACGCTGCTCTTGATTTGCTAAACGCATAGAATTTGCTAAACGCTTAGGACCTGTCTTCGCTCGCCCCGGTTCACATCAGGCATCGCTGCCGGGAATAAAGGCGTCAAAAGCACCCCAAAACTGTTCACGGTAAATATCCCGCTCCATCATAATTTCATGGCGCGCACCATCAATGGTAACCAAAGCGCCTTTGGGCATTTTGCGGCAGAGTGTTTCAATTGCCCGGTAGGAAACAACCTGCTCGTGCCCCGCCGCCACAACTAATGTCGGCACCGCCACCGTCTCGCCAAAGCTGTCCTTTTGTACCTCTTCGATGCTCTTTAAGGCTGCATGCATCCACCCGAAAGTTGGCGACCCAAGACCCAGCGCTGGATCAGCCGTCAAGATTAACTGGGCGCGTTTGAGCCGCCCCGTATCCGAAGTTAGAACATTATTTTTAAACCTGGTTTCTTCGCTCGGCCTGCTCCGGCCGCCGGGAATAAAGGAGCCGGAAAAGCCGAAAAAATTTGCCGCCTCAATAATGAATTTCAACGTGCCGTAAGATACCCAATGCGGCGAGAGACCGACCAGAGGCGAGACCAGCACGGCGCGGTTGAACCATTCGCGATGCGACAGTTCTTTCAACACAATATTTCCCCCCATGGAATGGGCCAGGGCAAAAAACGGCGGCGCACATTCCGGCAGAACGATTGTTTCGATAAAATGTTCCAGATCCAGCCCAAATTCATCAAAACTGCCAACATGACCCTTGCGCGGGTTTCGCAGCGGCCGGGTTGATCGCCCCTGGCCGCGCCAGTCCATCGTGGCGACAGAAAACCCGCGCTCAATCAGGTCCGAGATGACTTCGAAATATTTTTCAATAAACTCACCGCGGCCGGAAAACAGGCAAACAGTCCCTTTGCCGGGCGGCTGGCGCGCCGGCCACAACGCATATCTCAGGCGAACACCGTCCGGGCTTTCAAAATAACCCGTTCGCGCACCTTGGGGCAGAGGATTTCCAGCGCTTTCGACAAGATCCATGGTTTTTTGGCTACCCCGTCCGCAATGATGGAAAAACAGATAACCCGGCTGCCTTCAGATTGGCAATAGCCAGGGAGAAATCTGAACCACCATAAATAAAATAGGAGCCCAAAAGGGCCCCTATTCATACCTGGGAAGAATTCACAAAACCTTTACCAATTAGCCCCCCACGAGCCGCCGTAATATCTTACCGGCGGATAGGGCCGCAAAATCTTCCGCTTGACGATACGGTAGTTACATCCATTGACCTTTACTTTCACCAAATGGCCACGCGGTGAAATTGCTTTGGCCGAAAAAAACCGGCCCTGTCTGCGAAGGCGGTTAATGTCGTAAAACCCGCGCTGGCGCAAAGACCGTTTAATTGAGCGCCGATCCGCCACATAACATCCCCTTTGCCGGAAATCCCGCCTTAGGTAGTTTCTTTTTTGAAACTCGCGGTATCTGCGTTGCTGACGGTATCTGCGCGGCCCGTGAGCGTAGCGTACGCTGGCTTTATCGCCGATCGAAAATTCAATTTGCAGGCCCGATTGAGGCTTAAGTTTGTGACCGGCCAAAGCTTGTGATTGCAGGCCAAAAGTGGTTGCCGCCAGGGCAGTTAAGGCTATAAGCGTCCGTTTCATTGTTCATCTCCCGAAAATTTTGCCTTCAGGACCCAATGTCCTCAGCACCTTGAGATCAACCATAAGGGCGGCTGTCTGAACCAAACCCGAAGGCTTTGTTCATCTTCGGTTCATCTTCAGTCCATCTTGGCGAAAATTCCAAAAAAACCGCCGCCACAACGGCAGAAATCTGCCACAAACCAGTCTTTTCACCTTTCTTTTCAACTGCCCAATCCCTTGAATTAATTTTGCCAAAACCCATATTTGAAGTGTGAACGCCACCTAAGGGTTCACAAACTTAACGATGCCCGGCCAGTTTGGCGGGCAAAATCAAACGTCGCTTATATGAAAGGATGTTATTATGCAATTTGATCTTTCCCCCCTATACAGATCTTCGATCGGTTTTGACCGGCTGGCCTCGTTGCTGGAAACCGCCGCTAACCAGGATTCCGGTACGACGACCTATCCGCCTTATAATATTGAGCTGTTGGACGAAAACGCTTATCGCATTTCGATGGCGGTAGCCGGTTTTTCCCAGGACGATATCAATATTGAGGTCAAGGAAAACTCTTTAACCATCACCGGCAACAAACTCGACGAACAAACCTCTGAGTTTTTGCACCAGGGCATCGCCGCGCGCAATTTTGAACGCCGTTTCAAACTTGCCGATCATGTTGAAGTCACCGGCGCCAGCCTGGTTAATGGCCTGCTGCACGTCGATTTAAAACGTGAATTGCCCGAAGCCATGAAACCGCGGACGGTGGCGATCACCTCAGGTGATATAAAGCCAGCCAAAGCAATTGGTAAAAAGGCCGCCTAACCCCGGCCCTAACCGATGTTCACCAAACAAGGGCACCCAACAGCCAGGGTGCCCTTTTCTTGTGCAGCCAATGCAAAAAAGCCAATCGCACCAGTTGAGCGCCAAGTAGACCTCAGATCATCCTTTTGAACGGGAAGTTTGGGGGGGGAGAGCAGCCGTTCATCATTTTTAACACAAAGTCTGCTTTTCGCTCTATTGTGAACGCTGATTGTAGCAACCACTTTCTCCTAATCGTTTGCCTCAACATTTCGATCAACAAAGAATGCCATTGGAGCACTTTGTAAGTGGTGTTCCGAACCGGACATCAGCAGCAGTCTGTTAACTGAATTGCTCTGAATGCCCCCTACTGGGAATAGGCATGATATACGCGCCTCGGTTGTAGATGCACTTTTGCCATATATAGCCTGCATCGATGCGTGTGCTCGTCCAAAGCCAGCAGTAAGCTGTTTCTCCCTATTAGGCTTCAGTCCCCGTTCGCCAACCCTAGTGAGGTATCGAAAAGTAGCGCTCATGAGATCTGGAAGTTTACTGGATTCTGCCTGCTCAGCCATAGAGGCGACTTCCAAAGGATCCCATGGGAACGTGAAAACGGACGTTTTAATTGATCTTTGCAAATCGACTAAATGCGACTGCCATCCGAGAGGGCGACTACCAGCGACATGTTTAAGTTCCTTCCAACGATGAGGCGAATCCGTCACAATCGAAGCACCCGTTGCTTGTGCCAGATATAGCATCATTTCAAGGTTTGGTTGGAGCTTCATGGATAATAATAAGCCACCGCGCTTTCCGCTCTCAATTGGCGGATCTTGTAAGGAGGCGTAAGGATCGTCTTCTCTTCGTTCATGCATATATTTAAGCATATCCTCAGGCGATATCCCGGTGTCAGGTGCCGTTCTTTTGATCTTTGATATCAGATGGGATGGAGGCAGAGAGAACATCGCCCTGCGATGTTCGTCCTCAAAAATCTGTTGAAGACGGGGATCTTTCGAAGGATCAAAATTGATAAAACGAGCTCGCTGTTTAGCCATCTCCATGGTTGTGTCGCGTAGGTGCGTGTCGAACGTCCACGGGTCCGGATAAAGGATCACAGATCCTGTTTCGACCAGAGGCATCATCCGTAAAAAGAACATTACCGACATGAGAAACTCCTGACGGTACAAATGAGGAATTTCAGTTGGGCTGAATTCAGGATTGAGCGAACCAGGATGGACGAAAGGGTGCGGGATCAGTGTTTGACCAAAAGTGAGGCAAGCACCGGCTGCGAACTCAAGGATCAAGTCTGGATGGATATGCCCAGAATAGACTGCACGCGGTCGGCCGTCGGGTTTGGGGAGAAGCGCGAGCAAATCCGTGTCGCGTGGCCAAAACACCGCGAAAATCCCATAGATTTCCTTGATCTTTTCGTCTGTCACCATTCTCCGAACGTTTGCCCAGTCGCCTGCTCCATCAAGGCCCAAAATATGTATGATTGCGCGCCCCAAAGCTTGGTTCCGCTCACGAATGCTTAACACGCTCCAACTAGGGCGTCGTATTGTCGGTATGGTCTTGCAACATACAGCGTACCTGCGTTCTGACCCGCAACCGCAGAAGTCGTTGTTACGAAGTTGCGAAGGGACTGTCTTTATAAGTGTGTCCCACTCAGGTTCTGTTCGGCCGAATTTGTCTTGCCATTGGCTACGTCCGTCGTCGAAACCAACGACGATCTCCCCACCAAAATGAAAGAGTTCGTCCGCAGGAGGTAGGAAGACTTGGCGAAGTTCATTCCATGGCACATTGATGTGTTCTTCCGGGCAAAGCCATTCCTTGCGGCCAGCGGCGACATACCGACGTGCCCGGCTCTTGATGACGTGATTGATGCCGATCACATCATCTGTTGAGAGACGGCGCGAGTGGATGAAGGCATCCGTACGGGTCATTGAACTCCGATAGTTCTTCGCGCCGGTCCTTCTACCAATTGGATCCGTTTCAGGTTGCTCAGCGTATTCGAGGTTGGTCAAGATCAAGCAGAAGTTCCTATTGAGCGGAAAAATCGTCTGCGAACCTTTAAGGTCAATCGAAGGATCATTCGGCCCCGCGCACAGTGGGGACGACGGCGGTAATGCATGGTTAAAGATCGTAACCGGATGATCACTGAGGAGAAACTTGGTTTCGACATCCTCCGCGGACACTATCTCACGCACCCCTCCCGCCCAGGTCGAACAATTGATAATACGGAGAGCCTGCATTTCAACCATCAGCTCGTTTTGGTGGAGATGCGGATAGTTGGTACGCAGCCACTCTAGGCCCCTTGGCGTTCGTAGTCGCTGAATATCAATGTACTTGAGCAAGGTTTCGAAATGGCGATGCCATTCCGTCTTGTCGGTTTTGGTAAAAGCTTGGATCGCCTGTGCGCCCTCGGTGTCGATCTTGCCGAAGAGGCGACGTTCAATCTCGTCGTCAACGACACTGCCGAAGAATGTTGAGTAAAGGTCTGTCTCGACGAAGCAACGCGCTGTCGGTGACTGGAATTTCGATTTTCCTGAGATATACTGCCCATTCGGGAGTCTGTGTTGATTGGGTTTCAGATCGAGATAGTGAAGTTCTGTTTGTCCAACCTCAAGAAATCCCCTCTGATGCCATTGAGGAACGTAGTGGTTTTTTCGGGTTTTCGACATTCCTTCGTTTAACTGCTCAGTCCCAGTGGGTATAGAGATAGCGATGAATATGTGTAGTTCACCTGTGGAAAATAGTGCTGTCTGATTTTGAGGCACTAAACTAGCAGGTCAAGGCATTGGACGCTCGATTTTTGCTTGCACTCTGAATGAAACTCATGTCTGCAAACGGCCATTAGGTCATTCATTAAAGAAAACTCTTAAGGTCTGGAAAGGGCCGAAAGTATCAACGGCCTGATGTGTGCTTCGCCGCCGTTTGGCGGCCGGGCGCCAGCCGGGTCTATTGCGCTTGGCAGGTATCGTTCGCGCCTTTCAACCAAACCCGCTTCACCCGCCCCCGGCAAACCCGCCACAGCACAGGCCGACCTGATCAAACTTCAACATCTGCTGCATGTGCCGATGCCCGGTTTGATGACGCCTTGGCCAGACGCTCAAACAGCCACAGCGCTGCACAGCACGCCATCAGCATGACAGCGCCCACATCAAACGTAATGCTGGTTCGGCCGATCGCCCCGGCCAGATAACTCCCGATCAAAG
>JAJFHR010000109.1 GCA_021775515.1 Hyphomicrobiales bacterium
ACGAAGATTTGGCGGCAACCGCGATCTGGGGCACTCAGCAAGCGGAAATGCGCGGTGAAGGGGCTTTTGATGGCGTGTTTGGGCTTTGGTACGGCAAAGGCCCAGGTGTTGACCGTTCCGGTGATGTTTTCCGGCATGGAAACCTTGCAGGGACGTCTCCCAATGGTGGCGTTTTGGTGCTGATGGGGGACGATCATACGTGTGAATCTTCAACCACCGCCCACCAAAGTGAATTTGCGCTCGTTGATGCCATGATCCCGGTTCTCAATCCGGCTGGAGTTCAGGAACTTGTCGATTTCGGGCTTTTTGGCTGGGCGATATCCAGATATTCAGGATGTTGGATTGGTCTTAAGGCGGTAAAAGACACAATAGAAGTAACCGGTTCGATCGACGCCAGGCTCGACCGGGTCAAAATCAAACAGCCGACCGATTTTACAATGCCCGAGGGCGGTCTTAGCATCCGGCCGTTTGATCCACCGCTGGAGCAGGAAGCCCGGTTGCATGATTTCAAGCGTTACGCAGTTCAGGCGTTTGTTCGCGCCAATGGATTGAATAAGCAGATATTTGCCGGAGGTAAAACTGCCAAAATTGGCATTGTCAGCGCCGGTAAAAGCTACCTCGACGTCCGGCAAGCGCTAGATATGCTTGATATAGACGAAGTGGCGGCGTCAAATTTCGGGCTGCGGCTCTATAAAATTGCCATGACCTGGCCCTTGGAGCCTGAAGGGGTCAAGAAGTTTGCCCGCGGGTTGGACCTTGTCATCGTGGTTGAGGAAAAACGATCGCTTATCGAGACGCAGTTGCGGGAGCAGCTTTACGGAATGAAAAATGCGCCGGTGATCATCGGCAAGCAGGATGAAAAGGCGCAGCCCCTGTTCCGGGCAAAAGCTGCACTTGATCCCAATGAAATAGCTCTGACAATCGGCACTCGCCTTTTAAAACGCCGCCGTAACCGCGATCTTGAAGCCCGTGTTAGCGATCTCAAGGAGGCACAACGGCGAAGCCGCAATGCCGTTTCGTTGGGCAAACGCACACCGTTTTTTTGCGCCGGATGTCCGCATAATACATCCACGGTAATTCCGGAGGGCGCGCGCGCATATGCGGGTATCGGGTGCCACTGGATGGTGCAGATCATGGACCGCAATACCGAAGGATATACCCACATGGGCGGTGAAGGGGCCAATTGGATAGGTGAAGCGCCATTTTCCACCCGCAAACATGTGTTTCAAAATTTGGGCGATGGCACTTATAATCATTCTGGCATTCAAGCAATCCGTGCAGCACTGGCGGCTGATACCACCATTACCTTCAAGATACTTTACAATGACGCCGTGGCGATGACCGGAGGCCAGCCAAATGACGGCGGCTTGTCGGTTCATGAAATTGCCCGGCAGGTGGCCGCCTGCGGCGTCAAGCGGATGACGCTGGTGACCAATGAGCGCGAAAAATACTTACCAAACGATCCGTTGCCAGCGGGCACGGAAATTTGTGACCGCGTAGAACTTGCCAGGGTTCAGCGCGAATATCAGGACATTAAGGGTGTCAGCGTAATTCTTTATGATCAAACCTGTGCCGCTGAAAAACGCCGGCGACGCAAGCGTGGTTTGTTTCCCGATCCAGCAAAACGGGTGTTCATCAACGAACTGGTGTGTGAAGGCTGCGGAGATTGCAGTGTTCAATCCAATTGTGTTGCCATTTCTCCAGTTGAGACAGAATTTGGCCGTAAGCGCACGATTGACCAGTCATCATGCAACAAGGATTTCAGTTGCATTAAAGGCCTGTGCCCGAGCTTTGTCACGGTTGAAGGTGGAACTTATATAGGTGCGGCCAAAAAGAAAAACCCCGACCAAAACACACCGGTAAAACCGGATATTGCAGCGCTGCCAGAGCCTGAGTTTTCCAGCGATACCACTTTTTTCAGTGCGGTGGTGACCGGTGTGGGCGGAACCGGCGTGGTGACAATCGGCGCACTTATTGGCATGGCCGCGCACCTTGAAGGCAAAGGTTGCGGGGTACTTGATATGACCGGCCTAGCGCAAAAGGGTGGCGCGGTTGTCTCGCACATTCGCCTTGCTGAAAACCCTGAGGATATTCAGACAATTCGGGTGAGTGCGGGCGGGGCGGATCTAGTTCTGGGTTGCGATATAATGGGGGCGGGGTCGGATACTGTCTTGGGCCTGATGAAAAAGGGCAAGACCGCCAGCGTGGTCAACAGTCATGAAATTTACCCCGGCGATTTCACTCACGACGCCGATTACAAGATGCCCTCGGAAATGTTGCGGGTGGCCATACAGTCTAACGCACATCCAGATAAATTTGACATTCTTGATGCCACACACATGGCAACTGCATTGTTGGGCGATTCAATTGCAACCAACCTGTTTATGTTGGGATTTGCCGTGCAAAAGGGATATCTGCCACTCAGCCATCTGTCGTTGCAACGCGCCATTGAACTGAACGGTGTTGCCATTGACATGAACCTCGATGCCTTTGGCTGGGGGCGAGTTGCAGCCCATTCTCCCAATCAGATCTGGTCGATACTTGGAGAGAAAGCCAAATCAACCGAACCTGAAAAACCGCTAAGCCTGCATCAGCTTTTCGAAAAACGTGTCCTGTTTTTAACCGATTATCAAAATTCATCCTATGATGAACGTTATCGATTATTAGTTGATATGGTGAAAAAAGCAGACAGCGCCATGGCGGGAAGTTCAGGAGAGTTAAGTGAGGCGGTGGCGCGCTATTATTTCAAACTCATGAGTTACAAGGATGAGTATGAAGTTGCCCGCCTTTATAGCCAAACGGAATTTTTATCCGCTCTGGAGCAGCAATTCGACGGCAAGGTGAAAATCAACTTCCAATTGGCACCACCGCTATTTGCTTCAACTGATCCTGAAACCGGGCGGCCAATAAAAAAATCATACGGCCCGTGGATGCGAAAAGCATTCGCGGTGCTGGCAAAACTCAACTGGCTGCGTGGCGGCGTGGCCGATCCTTTCGGCTATACGCAAGAACGCAAAAATGAGCGGGCGTTGATTGGCAGTTATGAAGAAACAATCACCGGAATTTTGCCCAAACTCAACCCGGAGAACTATGAACTGGCGCTGGAGATTGCCCGATTGCCAGAGCAAATCAGAGGGTATGGCCAAGTCAAAATGACCAGTATGGAAACAGCTAAACAGCGCAAGGATGAGCTGTTGCATGCCTTTAGTAATCCCGCCAAACCCTACCGGGCGGTTGCCTAAAGCGTTTCTCCTTTTTTCAGATTTATTTGACACATTTTAACCCTTTGTTTTTGCG
>JAJFHR010000110.1 GCA_021775515.1 Hyphomicrobiales bacterium
TTCCATAAACAGCAAACTTGAAACCACCACTGGCACCGTGGCCGAACACCTGGATAAGGTTCGCGAGGACCTCGACAACAAACTGGTGAACGCTGGTTCCGAAATCAGTCAACACATTCGTGTCGCTGCCGAAGATGTTGGCGCAACGGTTGCTGCAACCAGTGCGTCTGCTCTCAGCGAACTGCAGTCTTCTGCCAAAGAAGTCAGCGCTACCGTGGAAGCTTCGAGCGCCTCAACACTTGATCAGCTTAAAACCACCGCCGGCGCTGTGAGTGCCTCTATTGAAACCTCAAGTGGAGCTGCTCTTAATCAGCTGCAATCTGTTGCGATGGCTGTTACCGACAAGCTTGAGACATCGAGTTCTTCCGTTGTTGATAAACTTGATAAAGCCAGTTCAACTGTGGCTGAGCGTCTCGAAAGCACCAGCACGGGTCTCGCTGGCCGGCTTGACAATGCCGGAACCGAAATCAGTCGTCAGTTGCAGGCGACAACCGAGCAGATGGCCGATCGTCTTGAAACCGCAAGCTCGGGCATTACAAATCGGCTTAAATCCACCTCAACCACACTTTCGAGCGAAATTGAAAGTGCGATGTCAAACATATCTAATGTCTTTGACAGCGCCACAGAGGGCACATGGTCCAAGCTCGAAAAAGGAGCCTCGGCGATTTCGGCGCACCTTGACCAATCGACGAAGAAAATTGCCGAACAGCTCAATGCTGCATCAGAGCAAATGTCAACGCAACTGGGCACAACTGCAGAAAGTGTCGCCAATGCTCTCAATGGTGCGTCTGAAAACCTCACCGGAAAGCTTGAAACGACTTCAAGTGCCGTGCAGGGTAAATTGGAAAAAGCCACAACCGATATTGATCGTCAATTGACACATGTCGACCAGCAGATCGAACAGGCCTTGCGCACACGCGAAACAGCCCTTGCAGATCTGGTCGAAAAACTTACCCGTGAAGCAACCACCATGGACAAGATTCTAAGTCGCAATACTACGGCAATAGATGAAGCCATTCGGGATGCACAAGAACGCACTGGAGAGTTCGCTAAACATTTGACTGGGAATGCAGCAGAAGCATCCAAGGCTGTTTTGGCTGAACTCGAAAAGATAAAAGCAACTGCCCAGGAAGAAACCACAGCAACCGCCAATCAGCTCAAAAAGCAATATGAAAATGCGCTCACTGAGATGAACAAAACCTTGGATGACACCCGCAAGCAGTTTGGCAACACCACTACCGAAATGACTAAAGCAGCAAGGCTTGTGGGATCGCAACTGGAAGAAACCCGTAATGAATTGAAACGCACAATTCTAGAATTGCCCGAGGAAACCAAACTCAGTGCCGCTGCCATGCGTCAGGTGGTTGCCGATCAAATCGGCGCTCTTTCTGCGCTTTCTCAGGTTGTCAAACAACATAGTAACAGCGTGGATGTTGATCTTGCTCCCCAGGCCAGAGCCGCAGCAGATACCCTAGCGGCAACCTCCCCCGTGGCAGCCTCTGCAGCACCGGCATCAATTTCGGAAAGTGCTCCGGCAGGCGAAACGGCAGCGGTTGAGGACAGCACCAGTTCCGAGAAATCGTCAACGGATAAAAAGCCCGCTGCCAAAGCAGCCACGGAGACACCGGCACCTTCCCTCGATACAGGTGAAAAATCCGCATCCAGCCGGTGGGCCTTACCGGATTTGCTGGCTGCCATCACCAAACCCGGGAATGATGGTGATATGTCAGCGGTGGGTAAATCTTCGTCCAATTCCGCCAGCGGCACCAAAGTCAACAGCGGCAAGGAGGAACGGCCCGCACTGCACATTGTTGAAACGCTAAATTCATTGTCGGTCGACCTTGCCCGCGCACTTGACCACGAAGCGCCGATTGACCTGTGGCACAGATACAAAAAGGGTGAGCGCAATGTCTTTACCCGCCGCTTGTATTCACTGCGCGGGCAGCGCATTTTTGACGAAATCGAAGTCAAATACAAAAAGGACACCGAATTTAAAAACGACGTAGATCGTTACATTCTCGATTTCGAAAAACTTCTAAATTCAGTGGCCAATTCGGATAGAGAAAACATGTTGGCTGAAACCTACCTCACCTCCGAAACCGGCAAGGTCTATCTGATGCTCGCCCATGCAAGTGGCCGCCTCAGCTAAAAACATCGAAAACTTACATTGAAAAACCCGCAATAAAATATTGCGGGTTTTTTACTGTAAAGGCTCTGCCCACTTAAAGGCATTCCCCTCGCATAAGATAATCTGTCTTGCTGTAGCCAAACGAATTGTTCTAAATTCGATTTGCCTCAAAATCTTGCCGCCCTCAAAAAAATTAGTGAATGCTGGAAAAAGTGATGGAAATCAAACGACCCTATTTGCTGTTTCTTGGTGATGCGCCTGACCAGCTTGCCGCAAAAACCGCATTCGGCATTGTCGATTGGCGCCCGCAATGGTGTATCGGCCAATTGCGCCTTGACGGATGCAAGGCAGACGTCGGTCTTAGTGATAAAAGCATAGAGGAAGCTGTAGCTGCCGGGGCAAAAACCCTGGTGGTTGGCATCGTCAATGCTGGCGGACAATTCCCCGATCATTGGACCAAAAACCTTGTAAAGGCGTTGGAAGCCGGGCTTGATGTCGCCACCGGGCTACATATCCGCCTGCGTGATCTTCCCGGTGTTGCACAGGCGGCGGCAGCCAATGGGCGACAGCTTCATGACCTTAGATTTTCAGACCGGAAATTTGCTACCGGACAAGGCGCAAAGCGGCAGGGATTACGATTACTCACCGTCGGGACGGATTGTTCTGTCGGGAAAAAATATACAACTCTTGCAATCGAAAAAGAAATGTCCGCCCGCGGGCTAAACGCAGATTTCAGAGCAACCGGTCAAACCGGAATTCTGATATCTGGCCGCGGTGTGTCAATTGACGCTGTGGTGTCGGATTTTATTGCCGGTGCGGCTGAATGGATCACACCCGAAAATGACCCGGACCACTGGGACGTCGTCGAAGGTCAGGGATCTCTGTTTCATCCTTCTTTCGCCGGCGTAACCCTGGGTCTGCTCCACGGCAGCCAGCCGGATGCTTTTGTTGTCTGCCATGAACCAACTCGCAAAACCATGCGCAATGTCTCTCACCCAATTCCCTCTATCGAAGAGGTAATTGAACGCACCATACTTGAAGGGCGCCTAACCAATCCGAATATTCGCTGCGTCGGGTTATCTATTTTTAGCCAAGCCTATGAAGACCAACAGGCCCGTGAATACATTGATCACCTCGGTTCCAAGTTTAATTTACCGGCAACCGATCCCATCCGCTATGGAAGCGGTCCGATAGTCGACGAAATTCAGCGTCAATTTCCTGCAAAGGCAAATTCTTAAATCGTGCCCCGCAATCTAACCGTAAAAAAGGAAACCTGGCCCATTCGCGGCACCTTCCGGATCGCGCGCGGCAGCCGAACGGCAGTAGATGTTGTTGTAGCGACCATCAGCGATGACGATAACACTGGCCGCGGCGAATGTGTTCCCTACCCGCGGTATGGCGAAACCGTCGAGGGAGTTGTCAAAGAAATCGAAAAGATGAAACATGCAATCTCTAGCGGCCTTACCCGGGAAGAATTGCGCGATGCCCTTTCCCCCGGAGCCGCCCGAAATGCTCTTGACTGCGCATTGTGGGATATTGAAGCAAAAATCAGCGGTAAAAGTGCCTTTGAACTTGCTGGCATAAAAGCGCCCTGTGCCTTGACCACCGCCTATACCATCAGCCTGGACACAGCGGAGATTATGGCAAATGCCGCCCGCCAAGCGCATGATAAACCACTGTTAAAGCTGAAACTGGGTGGCGACGGCGATTTTGAACGGTTGAAGGCGATTAGAGCAGCGGTTCCTGAAAAACGTTTAATCGTCGACGCAAATGAAGGTTGGAGCGGTGATCAGCTCATGCCCTACATTGATGCCTGCATCGAAGCTGGCATCGAACTGGTGGAACAGCCGCTCCCAGCTCTAAATGATGCCGATCTGGCAAAAATCAACCAGCCGGTAACCATCTGTGCCGACGAATCAGCCCACGGCCTTTCTGGTTTGGAGCAACTGGCAGGTAAGTATCAGGCCATAAACATAAAATTGGATAAAACCGGCGGCCTGACTGAAGCTTTGATGGTTGCCGATGCTGCGGAAAAAATGGGTCTCAAAATCATGGTTGGCTGTATGCTGGCAACCTCCCTTGCCATGGCACCGGCCATGATCGTTGCCCAGCAGGCTGCTGTTGTCGACCTCGATGGCCCGCTATTGCTCAATCGTGACCGCGATAATGCTATTAAATATGTCGGCAGTAGCATGCATCTTCCCACCCCTGCCCTTTGGGGATAACTTCCATTTTGTCCACAAACCAGGGCTCAATCATTGTTACCATAACCAATCCCTAACCTTTTCTGGCTAAGTTAGCATGGGAATTTTGGCTTCTAAATCCGGGAGTTTCCGCATCTTGAATTGCGGCATTGGTTATGAGCAAAGATAAACAGTCAACTTCTCTGGTACAGCAGGATTATGAGGCAATCCAGGCTGCCGTTATGGAAACCGAGCGCGGGCGCTGGTTTTTAAGCGAATATGCGCGCCGAAATCGCGTTGCCGATACCGACATGCTGCTTGATGCAATTAAAAAGCTTGAAGGTGTAGTTTCCGAAAAAGAGGCGCCGGCCAGCACCAATCTCAATTTTGATAATATGCGTTTTGACATTGTTGATATGGCAAACGCGATTGCACAGACCAAACAGCAGATTGCCGCTCTCAGGCCGGAAGAAAAAGATGACAGCCGCGTTGAAGAAGCAACTGCTGAGCTTGGCGCCATAGTTGCAGCCACGGAAGTCGCTACATCGGATATTCTGGAGGCAGCGGAAAAAATTCAGGAAATCGCCTGGACGATGCGCGAAGAAGGCGCAAATGAGGACGGTTTCAATAAGCTCGACGAATGTACAACAAATATTTACACCGCCTGTTCCTTCCAGGACATAACCGGCCAGAGAACTTCAAAAATCGTTGAGGTTCTCGGCTTCCTCGAAGGGCGAATTCTGGCGATGATGAAAATATGGGGCATCGAAGGCGCTCAATTTGATACTTTTGTCGACGGCGGCGAGACGCGCGCAGATTCTCACCTGCTCAACGGCCCTCAGCTTGATGGCAAGGGGGTTGAGCAAGATGATGTCGACTTGATGATGGCAAACGAAGAAGACCTTTTTGATGCCGTCGTACAGACAAAAGACCACATGGACGAAGCAAGCGACGCCCTTGGCGCGTCCATTGCAAATGCGGAAATTACCTTTAACGAGGAGATCGAAGCAGCCGAACTCACATCTACCGCCGATGTAGAGGTGCTGGACGACTTGCCGATTGACAGTCAACCGGCAGATACCCAATCGGCAGATATTGAGAATATACCGGATCCATGTGAAAAACCGCAAGTCTCTGCCTCAGACCTTGAAAACCTCAGTCCGACGGACAAAATAGCGCTTTTCACATAAATTTATCGAGCGTGCGTCCAACCATCATATGCCAGGCAATTCCTAAATTCCGAAGTCCGTGAAACGCTATCGGTGAAAGTTTTTCGCACGGCATAGCGACATCCTCGCCCATCACCAGTTCGGCCATCTGTTTTCCCATCATCGTTGCCATGGCAATTCCGCGGCCATTATAACCCAACCCGGCATAGGCCTTTTCTCCCAGTTCGATTAACTGCGGAGCATGGCTTTTGGTCATGGCAACCAGACCGCCCCATTCGTACTCCCAGTTGATCCCGTTAAGCTGGGGAAAAATTTTAACCGCCTGCGCTTGCAAGTGCTTGGTTGCCGCCTGCTGCCTGACCGGATCAAACGGACTTCCGCGCCCACCGATCTGGAAGCGTCTATTTTCATCAATTCGGCAATAGACCATGTCGCGCCGGGTATCAGAAAAGTGATGCCCTTGCGGCAACATTGTGTGCAGGATTTCTGCTGGCAACGGCTCGGTGGCGGCCTGCAAACTTGCCACCGGGATGACCTGTTTTTGCAATCCCGACCACAATTCATCAGTATATCCATTGGTGCCGATGATAAGAAATCGGGCGATTGTTTGGCCACCGTTATCGGTCGTTACTCTCCAATTTCCGGCCACGCGATCAATCTGACGTACACGGCTTTGACTGAAGACTTCCGCGCCGGCCTGAAGGGCCGCACGGGCAAGCCCGCGCGTATAGGACAGCGGCTGCAAACTGCCGCCACGGGCATCTTCCATGCCGCCGCTATAAAATGAACTGCCGATCAGATCGTGGGTCTGTTGTTGGTTTTTCAAAACAACCGGTGCGCCAAAACTGCCCCATTCGGCCACCCAGTCGCGCACTTCTTTTAAACCGCGTCGACCAAAGGCTGCACGAAAATAGGGTGCCCGTCGTGGTGCGCAACTAATATTATGCCGGTCAATCAATTCAAAAACGAGATCGCAGGCGCCATCTACCATGCTGATGACCCGGTCTCCCCTCTTAGGGCCGTAAAGAGTTCTGATCTGGGAGGGCAACATTTTCCAGCCGGGGTTGACCTGTCCGCCATTACGTCCAGCGGCGCCCCAGGCTATTTCCCGAGCCTCCAGCACAATTACCGATTTATCCTTTTCCGCCAGATGAAGTGCCGCCGACAGGCCAGTGATGCCGGCACCAATAATAACCACATCAGTTTCATGACTTCCGCTTAGCTGCGGGGTATGAGCATTTTCCCCAACCGTTGCCGCCCAAAGAGACTGCCTGAAACCTCGTTCTGCATCATCCATCAACCCCGGTCCTTCACCACGGTCTCATTGATTTAGGTCTGCGATATAATTTCAGAATAAATTTCAGGATCAACGTTACCTCCGGAAAGTGTCATGCCGATTGTTTTGCCCTTGCAATCAATTTTTCCGGCAAGACAGGCCGCCAACGTAACTGCACCGCCGGGTTCCACAACCAGCTTTAACGTTCGAAAGGCATATCTCACCGCCTTGCGCACGTCCACATCACTAACCGTCAAGCCGCCTCTCAACAGTTTCGAATTTATGCCAAAAGTAAATTCTCCCGGAATTTCCACCAGCAATGCATCACAGATAGATCCTGACATTTTAGCGTTTTTCTCACGTCTGCCTGAAGCAAGTGATCGTGTAGTATCGTCGAATTCTTCCGGCTCGACCGCATAAACCTCCGTCTCCGGCATCAGTGCATCAAGCACAATCGCACTACCCGCAGTCAGCCCACCGCCTGAACAACACACAAGATAGGCATCAAACACATCGCCGGTCTTGGTGATATCTTCCACCGCTTCCAGGGCTGAGGTCCCCTGGCCGGCGACAATATGCGGGTGTTCATACGGGTGAATAAACACACCGCCAAGATCGGAGGTAACCTGATCTGCAATTTCGTCGCGTTTTTCCTTATCGCGATCATAAATCACAAC
>JAJFHR010000012.1 GCA_021775515.1 Hyphomicrobiales bacterium
GCTCCCGGTGAAAATGCCAGGGAACGATGTTGGAATGATGTTCAAGGATGGAAATGACGATTTCATCCCCCTCACCTATGCGGCTTTCGCCGAAGCTTTGCGCCACCAGGTTTATCGCTTCGGTGGCATTGCGGGTAAAAATAATGCTCTCGCTCGAGGGGGCATTAATGAAACCAGCAACCTGTTCGCGGGCGGTTTCAAAATTTGATGTCACCGTATTGCTCAGATAATGCAGGCCGCGATGAACATTGGCATATTCGTGCGAATATGCCTGTGTAATAGCATCAATTACGACCTGCGGTTTCTGGGCAGAGGCGCCATTATCGAGGTAGACCAGCGGCTTTCCATAGACTTCGCGGTGAAGGATTGGAAAATCCCGGCGAATTGCCTCAACATCATAGTCGGTATCGAGCGCGGTGCCGATGAGGGGATCTGAAGTACCATCAGCCATCATTACGCCTCGCTGTTCCGGCGGTCAAACCATGAGTTGGTCAGTTGAAACAAGGCCTCGCGAATTCCTTCGTCTTGCACCTCTTCAATGGGCGCAGCAACAAAGGCTGCGACCAACAATGCCTTCGCTTGATCTTCGGGAATCCCCCGCGCACGTAAATAAAACAGATAATCTTCATCAAGATCACCGGCTGTAGCTCCGTGGGCGCATTCCACGTCATCCGCATAGATTTCCAGCTCAGGTTTAGCGTCCATCTCAGCATCCGGGGACAGCAGCAGGGCTTGGGTCATCTGGCGGCCATCAGTGTGTTGCGCATCGGGTTTGACGATGACGCAGCCTTGAAAAATGCCGCGGGCGTGATCATCAAGCACGGTCTTAAACTCTTGCCGGCTATTGCTTGAGGGCAACCCGTGGGTAACGCACAGGGTTGTGTCCCCTTGCTGTTTTCCGCGCAACATGGAGGCCCCGGAGATAGTAACCTCGACATTTTCGCCGGTAAAATCGACCTGGCCCTCGTTGCGGGAGGTTCGTGCGCCCACACTCAATGTCAGATCATGGCACTTCGAATTTCCTGCCAGACTTACGATCAAATTGGCGAGATGAACTGCGTCGTGCCCTTCATCCTGCACTTTAATACGATTGAAAACGGCGTCTTCTGCCACACACAGTTCCAGGGCGGTATTGACGACATAAGCAACGTCGGGTGGTCCGACATAAGTTTCAATTACAGTCGCTTCTGCACCCTCTTCGACAATAATCAGATTGCGGGTGTTAATTGCACATGCCTCTTTTCCGGTGACCACAAAAGCCAGATGAATGGGTTTGTCTATTTTTGATCCCCGGTTAATTCTCAGAGCCGCACCGTCAGCAGCAAAGGCCGTGTTGAGAGCGAGGATCGCGTTATTTTCGTAGACCTTACTGTTGCACAGTTTTTCCTGAACCCAGTCTGGCAAATCATCAAAATTTTCCCGGAGTTTTATGATTTCGACACCCTCGATATCTTCAAGGCTGGAAAGCTCGGGACGATAAAACCCGTTGACAAAAACACCAAGATGGCGATCAACCGAACTGAAAGCAGTATGGGCGTCCACCCCGTCTTGTTCGAGCAAAACAGGTGCCTGGGAATTTTGGGCCGGGGCTGGCATCTCGCGTAAAATTCCGCGCAGATCAGTATATTTCCAGCTCTCCAGGCGGCGATGCGGCAGACCGCTGTTTTCGAACGATTGAATAGCCCGCGTGCGAACATCATCAATCCAGGCCTGGCCGCTGCCCGGTAAATCGGCCGATATTTTGTCAAAATGATCGACCAGCGATTTTTCCGCTGCCGTCAAGGTTGAACTAATTTGCACATTCATAGATTTAACTAACTGTTTCCATTTAAATATTTAAGCCGCATCTGCCGTATTGTTTTCATATTCAGCATAACCGTTCTGTTCCAACTCAAGGGCCAGCTCTTTGCCGCCTGAACGCGCGATTTTGCCGTGTGAAAGAACGTGCACCTTGTCCGGAATGATATGATTTAATAGGCGCTGATAATGGGTGATAACGATCATCGACCGTTTGGGATCCCTGAGACGATTTACCCCTTCGGCAACGATCTGCAGGGCATCAATATCGAGGCCGGAATCAGTTTCATCAAGAATACAAAGACTAGGTTCAAGCAGTGCCATTTGTAAAATTTCGAAGCGTTTCTTTTCGCCGCCGGAAAAACCCACGTTGATAGACCGGCGTAACATTTCCTGGCGAATGTTTAGCTCCTTGGTTTTCTCGCGCACCAGCTTCATGAAATCAGGTGTGGACAATTCCTCTTCGCCCCGGGTTGCCCGCTGAGCATTCAATGCTGTTTTCAAAAACGTCATTGCAGCGACACCGGGGATTTCAATCGGATATTGAAAGGCTAGAAAAACACCTGCTGCGGCACGTTCATCAACCGCCATGTCGAGCAAATCCTTACCCTTATATGTAATTGTGCCCTGGGTAATGTCATAGTCTTCCTTGCCTGACAGGATATAAGACAGGGTGCTCTTGCCAGACCCGTTTGGGCCCATAATGGCGTGGACCTCGCCTGGGGATACTTCAAGGTTGATGCCGCGCAAGATTGGCTCACCCTCAACTTCCACATGCAAATCTTTAATTTCTAACATTCGTGTAACCTTTGTCTTTTCAGAATTGATATCGAGCCCGCAACCAATACAGGCCGGTATATTGTTGTTTCCCGCAGGCTTAGCCGACACTTCCTTCCAGGGAGATGCCAACCAGCTTTTGTGCCTCAACGGCAAATTCCATCGGTAATTGCTGCAGCACTTCCTTGCAAAATCCATTGACGATGAGGGCAACGGCTTCTTCATCTCCGATTCCGCGTTGCTGACAATAAAACATCTGGTCATCGCTAATCTTCGAAGTTGTCGCTTCGTGCTCGAACACCGCACTGGAGTTTTTGGCTTCAATGTAAGGTATCGTGTGGGCGGAACATTTGTCCCCTATCAGCAGACTGTCGCATTGGGTGAAATTGCGGGCATTCGAGGCCTTGCGGTGGGCGCTGACCTGTCCGCGATAGGTGTTTGACGATTTGCCGGCTGAAATACCCTTGGAAATGATGCGGCTTGTGGTGTTTTTGCCAAGATGCAGCATTTTGGTACCGGAATCGACCTGCTGGCGTCCATTTGAGATTGCAATTGAATAAAATTCACCGGTCGAATTGTCCCCGCGCAGAATGCAACTGGGATATTTCCAGGTAATGGCCGAACCGGTTTCTACCTGGGTCCAGGAAATCTTGGAGTTGGCTTCCCGGCAATCGCCGCGTTTGGTGACAAAGTTGTAGATGCCACCTTTGCCTTCGGCATCGCCCGGATACCAGTTTTGCACCGTTGAATATTTGATTTCCGCATCTTCCAGCGCCACCAGTTCAACAACTGCAGCATGAAGCTGGTTTTCATCGCGCATCGGTGCCGTACAGCCTTCCAGGTAACTGACATAAGAGCCCTTATCGGCAATGATCAAGGTGCGTTCAAACTGGCCGGTATTTGCTTCGTTTATGCGGAAATAGGTCGATAGTTCCATCGGACAGCGCACGCCTGGCGGAATATAAACAAAAGATCCATCGGAAAAGACGGCTGTGTTCAAAGCCGAATAATAGTTGTCAGAAATGGGTACTACCGTACCGAGGTATTTGCGGACGAGATCGGGATGTTCCTTCAATGCCTCAGACATTGAGCAAAAAATGACCCCTTCTTTGGCCAATTCCGCCTTAAAGGTAGTGACAACCGAAACGCTGTCAAAAATTGCATCGACGGCAATTCTGGCTCCCTGTACACCGGCAAGCACTTCTTGTTCTTTCAAAGGTATGCCGAGTTTTTCATAGGTCCGCAAAAGTTCGGGGTCAACTTCGTCTAGGCTTTTCGGCCCGTCCTTGTCCGACTTGGGCGCGGCATAATAGTATAAATCCTGAAAATCTATCGGCGGATAACCCACCTTTGCCCAGCTCGGCTCGGTCATGGTCAGCCAACGGCGATAGGCATCAAGACGCCATTCGAGCATCCACTCAGGCTCTTCCTTTTTTGCAGAGATAAAACGAATTACGTCCTCGTTCAAACCCTTAGGCGCACGTTCCATTTCGATGTCGGTAACAAAACCGTATTTATATTGGTCAACATCAATGCTCTTGACTTGTTCAACCGTTTCTCTGACCGCTACCATCGATTAACTCCGATACCTGTTCATTGTCATTTGCTCTTCTTTGTTACGCTGGCATAAAGCCAACCTTAGTTTATTATGCCGCAGCGTTTGCCTTTTGTGGACAAGGCACACCCACTGCCTTGGCCCACGCCTCAATAAAGTTTTCAATATCTGATGATGTCGTCGTCCACCCCAGACTGATGCGAATGGCAGCCTTGGCCAGTTCAACTTCTACGCCCATAGCCGTCAAGACATGGGAAGTTGAAACTTTGCCCGACGAACACGCTGAGCCGGAACTTACCGCAAATCCGGCAAGGTCCAACATGATCAGCAGGGTTTCCGCATTGGTGCCTGAAATGGCAACACAAGTGGTATTCGGCAACCTTTCGCGTTGCTCAGCAAAAATTATGGCGTCGCTTCTTATGGCCTTGATTTGACTTTCCAGTTTATTTCTCAATATTGCCGTCTCGCCGGAATTTTTTGCTTGGGCCGCCAATTCGGCGGCAACTCCAAATCCGGCAATTCCACTCAGATTTTCCGTGCCAGCACGGCGTTTAAGCTCCTGTCCACCGCCTTTAATCATCGCTGCCAGCGGCAGATCAGGCCGCACTACCAAGGCACCGGTGCCCTGTGGACCGCCGATTTTATGGGCGGACAAAC
Organism: Hyphomicrobiales bacterium; assembly: GCA_021775515.1. Taxonomy (GTDB): domain Bacteria; phylum Pseudomonadota; class Alphaproteobacteria; order Rhizobiales; family JAJFHR01; genus JAJFHR01. The sequence continues at coordinate 4,787 of JAJFHR010000012.1, forward strand.
TCATGAGATCAAGACCGCTCGCCTCGAAGTCCACAGCAACTTTGCCAACGGCTTGAACAGCGTCGCTATGCACCAGGCCGTTGTGAGCGTGGGCCAATTGCACAATGTCATTTATTGGTTGAACAACGCCGGTTTCGTTATTGGCCCACATAACTGAAACCAATACACGCTCATTGAGTTTTTCTGCAGCCGCCAGTTCACTCTCAAGTGCTGACAGATCAACAATACCGTTGGCATCCACCGCAAGGACGGTGGTTGTGGCCGCGGCCGGATTGGCGCTTTCGATCAGCGAGGGGTGTTCAACGCCCGAAATCATACAGCGGCTCACCGTTTTATTGTAACTCAGGCCTTTTATAGCCAACGCATTGGCTTCGCTGCCACCACTGGTAAAGATGATGTCGCGGGCCGGGGCGTTAACCAGACCGGCTACTTTTTCACGCGCCAATTCTATCTTGCTACGGGCTTTGCGTCCTTCCTGATGCACCGAGGAGGCGTTGCCACCATCACGCAAAGTCTCTGTTACAGCCTCAACGACTTCAGGATAAACCTGAGCGGTGGCATTCCAATCGAGATATGTGCGTTTATTGCTCATCAGTTTCAAGTGTTCTTACTAGTTCCAGCTGCCAGATCTGCCAGCAAATGAGAAAAATCATTGGGTGCCGCCGCCAGAGTTTTACTCTTGCCCTTAACCCGGTGGGCGATGACGTCGCCGAGCGAGACGTTCTCGAAAAAATTAACGATGTGGAGGCTGAGTTCGTCCCAAAGATCGTGGGTCTGGCAGCGCTCACCCGTCGACAGGCAACCACCGGGAGTGTCTGGATGACAACGGGTTACGGTCATAGGCTCATCAACAGCTAAAACAATTTCGGACAGGGCGATATCATCCGGGTTGCGCGCTAACTTATATCCACCACCCGGCCCTCTGATGCTGTAAACAACCTTGGCCCGCCTGAGTTGAAGAAACAGCTGCTCTAGATAGGCGAGCGAAATGCCCTGCCTTTCACCAATACTAGCCAGATTAATCGGCATCCCATTGGACCAACGCGCGATATCCGCCATCGCAGCTACGGCGTATCTGCCACGGGTACCAAGTTTCATGCTGTTATCTCCTCTCGAAGATGGTGGCTATGCACCTATAAGGGCCTCTCAACCGGCTGAACAATGCAAAATCTGCCAAAAATCAACCATGATCTTCTGCAAAGCTTGCAAAACCACCCCCAGTTTGTGCTAAGAACTAAACTTATGGGGCAAGGTGAATTGAGGCCCTGTTTTTGACAGTTGTAGTTCACGGCATTGAGGCTTATATGGGACACATCCTGCTTAATGTCGAATTATTCTAAAGAAGGTATAGATTTCCCGACCGCTGGAGTCAACTAATCCGAGCGGCTTTAATAAATTCATTTAATTACAGATAATTAGCTTGTCACCTAAGTAGCTGGTTTCAGAGAGATTATATCGTTTTTGACATCGAGCCTGATAATTTTTTGAACTTCGAAGCCCAAGGAAGCAATTTTGCGGCCGGTGAAGATCAAACACATTGCGATTTTTGAGAGAATGACGAGGAAGCATCTAGCATGCCAGAAGTAATATTTAATGGTCCGGCCGGTCGTTTGGAAGGAAGATATCATCACAACAAGGATCCGAATGCGCCAGTAGCCATTATTCTGCATCCTCATTCCCAGTTTGGCGGCACGATGAATAATCCAATCGTGCATCACCTCTATTATATGTTTGTGAAACGCAATTTTTCGACCTTGCGCTTCAATTTTCGCGGTGTTGGCCGCAGCCAGGGCCTGTTTGACAGCGGACAGGGCGAATTGTCGGATGCAGCCGCCGCTCTTGACTGGGTGCAGGGATTTAACAAGGATGCCCGCACCTGCTGGATTGCCGGTTTTTCCTTTGGTTCATGGATTTCCATGCAACTGTTAATGCGCCGGCCGGAAATTGACGGCTTCATCTCCGTAGCACCGCCGGCAAACCTTTATGATTTCAGTTTTCTGGCGCCGTGTCCTTCTTCCGGCCTGATGATTAACGGCGCATCTGATTCGGTCGTACCCACCGAGAGCGTTATTCAGTTGGTTGACCGTTTAAAAACCCAGCGCGGCATCGTGATTGATCATCAAGTTGTCCCGAACGCCAACCACTTCTTTGAAAATGAAACCGATGCTCTCATGGAAGTCGTTTCCGGCTATCTGGATCAACGCCTGAAAGAAGACCAGGCTGCATAATTATACAGCCGCAAGGCCTCGAGCAGGATCAGCGCGGTGAATAAGGCCGCCACGGGTTGGTGCTGGAACGCCGGTTGTTTTGGGAAAGGTGAGTGGGAGGCCTTTTAGCGCCCGCACCGCCAAATATGCAAAGGCCTGAGCTTCAATATCATCGCCTCTAAACCCGGCATCTTCTGCACTTATTACCGGTGCGGATAGGCGATGTTGCAACTCTTGCATAATGGCCTGGTTTAAACGGCCTCCACCGCAGATAATCCATTTTTCAGGCGGCTCAGGCATGTGGTTTTGAGATCGAGCAATTGTTTCGGCGGTAAATGCTGCCAGAGTTGCCGCGGCGTCCTGCGGGCGCAGTTCAGCGACACCCCCAAGTTCAAAATAGGTTTTATCGAGCGATTTTGGCGGCGCCAGTTCAAAATAGGTATTTGCCAGGAGTTTTTCTAAAACGCTGGGGCATACCGTACCGGATAATGCAAATTCACCATCACGATCAAAAGGCTGATTTAGGTACTGTTGAGCCCAGGCGTCAAGCAGAACATTTCCGGGCCCGGTATCGAAGGCGATCAGGTCGCAGCCGGGAGAAACCCAGGTGATATTTGATATGCCGCCGATGTTGACACAAACACTTGTCTGGGTTGTGCCGGAATAATGTTGGAGGGCTTGATGATAGACCGGTGCCAGGGGCGCACCCTGCCCGCCGGCAATCATGTCGGCGGCGCGGAAATCACCTACCACGTCAATACCGGTCAAGGCGGCCAATTGAGCGCCATCTCCGATCTGCACGGTTAACCCGTCTTCGGGTTTGTGAAATACAGTCTGACCATGAAAACCGATAATATCGATGTGTTGTGGTAACAAGCCTTCGTTTTTCATGAATTCTGCGGCTACATCTGCATGGGCTTGCGTGATAAAATCTTCAGCTTCCGGCAAAATGCCGGGGCGGGCATAACGGTCTTGCAGGTGGCGTGCGGCTTTTATGGCGCGCGTGAGTAAATCTCGTTGTTCCTTGTCATAGCCGTGGGAATAGGTGGGGCCAAATTTGAAGATTTTTTCGCCGTCGGTCTCAATTATGGCAGCATCAATACCATCCAGTGAGGTGCCGCTCATGAAGCCGAGGGCGACTAATGATCTTGCCATTGTGTTCTCTCCGTGCAAATTGGATGGGGTCATGATACATCACACACCCCAATCATGATAACAGATATAAAAGACCAGCATACAGGGATCCAATAGTTAAAGATGACCGGTTACAACTCAGACTTCATGCGTGTTTTGGAACAACGCGGCTACATTCACCAATGTAGCGACGCTGGCGCTTTGGATGCCGCGGCAGGTGCTGGCATGATCACCTCTTATATTGGTTTTGACTGTACCGCACCCAGCCTGCATGTGGGCAACCTAATTGGCATAATGATGTTGCGTAAACTGCAGCAGACCGGTCATAGACCCATCGTTTTAATCGGCGGCGGCACGACAAAAGTCGGTGATCCTTCGGGCAAAGATGATACCCGCAAACTTTTAGGCCAACAGCAGATTGAAGAAAATATTGCCAGCATCAAGGCGGTTTTCACAAAATTTCTTGATTTCGATGATGACGGCAACGGCGCAGTGATGCTTAACAATGATACCTGGCTCAAGGATTTAAATTATATCGAATTTCTGCGTGATTACGGCCGCCATTTTTCGATCAACCGAATGTTGTCGTTTGATTCAGTGAAACTTCGCCTTGAACGTGAACAGCCGTTATCTTTCCTGGAATTTAATTACATGATTCTCCAGGCTTACGACTTTTTGGAACTTAGCCGCACTCATGGCTGCACCTTGCAGATGGGCGGGTCGGACCAGTGGGGAAACATTGTCAACGGCATTGAACTTGGCCGCCGTGTGGCCGCAACATCTCTGTTCGGCCTGACGACGGCGCTGCTTACCACATCGTCCGGTGCCAAAATGGGCAAAACCGCAAAAGGTGCGGTATGGCTCAATAAGGACATGTTGAGTGTCTATGACTACTGGCAATTCTGGCGTAATACCGAAGATGGTGATGTCGGCCGGTTTTTAAAGCTTTTCACCGAAGTCCCGCTGGATGAAATTTCACGGCTCGAGAGCCTTGAGGGCCAGGAACTTAATGATGCCAAGAAAATCCTGGCAACCCAGGCAACGGCTCTTGCCCATGGGATGGAGGCTGCTGAACTCGCGGCCCAAACAGCGTTGGAAACTTTCGAGCAAGGCAGGTCAAGCCAGGGGCTTCCCAGTGTGGAAATTTCCTCCGCTGACCTCGCCGAAGGTGTTGGCCTGTTGCACTGTTTTGTGCTGGCCGGGTTAGCTGCGTCAAACAGTGAAGCACGGCGTCACATCAAAGGTCAGGCTGCGAAGGTGAATGATCAGGTAATCGGCGATGAAACAGCCGAGCTAACCCCTGAAAATCTGGCGCAAGACGGCACGATAAAACTGTCGATCGGCAAAAAACGCCATGTGCTGCTGCGCCCTGTCTAAAGACCGATACCGTGCTTGTTTCCCGTTCTAGTTTTCGCTCGATCCGTCTCTGAAATCTTCTGTATTTTTCGGATTAGATTTGAGTTTAAGTTTTGGTTGCGGCCGAAGCTGGAGAGGGGCAGATTTTTTTTGCCGGTTTGACACTGGCCTAGGAGTGCCATTTTCGAAAAACTGCCGTAAAAACCCAGGGGCCAAAGCTGAAACCGGATTAACGGAGAATTGCGGGTTCTTGGTAGGCCCGCGCAGAGAAAAAGTCATTCCGAAGACGCCTTCACCTTTGCGCCCCACCAATATTTTTCCCAGTATCGGTATTTCCCCGATAAGCGAATTTACGGCATAAATCGGAATTAACGTCCCTTCGAGATTTATGCTTTGTGTTTTGGTATTTATAAACCCGCGCCCGCTTGCCCCCAAAATCGGCCCTTTGACAAGCGCGTTTTTGACAACGACCCGGTCTTTAAGCAACTGGAAGGGCATCTTGAGACTGGAGAAGGAAACTGAATCTCGCAATATCAGCTCGATTTCCTCACTGTTGCTGCCCGCCGATTTTGTAATACCTTTCAACCGGTCGTCGTTAGCAACGTCAAAATTCTTGACCTTTAGTTCACCGGTGCTCGGCTTGCCACTTCCTTCCGGGTTCAAGACGGCCTTTAGTTGTAATTGGCCTTTGGTGACTTTGGAATATAGATCAAACGCCTTCAGCGCCGCTCCCGCGTCGTTGCTGGTAATCCTTAGATTGTTGGAATTCCCGCCATTTTTTTTATAGGTCAATTCGAAGGCTTTGCGGCCATTGATTTTCGCCTTGGTTTCAACCAAAACAGCGTCAGCGCCGAGAGTTGTCACACGGGCGGCAACATTTTTGAACACCTGCTTGTTGTGGCCATAAACAGTATCGATATTTGCCGTCAGATTAATTGTCTGCCGATCCCTATCCTTGGTATTTGATTGAGATGAGTTTTTACCGCGTTTCATGGCATTGTCGATAATTGCCCGTGCATCAAAGCTGGCCCCGGTTACCTGCAGGTTAAGCACTCGCGGCGCACTGCGTTTACCTCGAGCCCCGTAGCGATTGATAGCCCCCAATCTGATATCGGGGAATTCCAGGCTGGTTATCTCACCCTTTTTATCCAAACTCAGATTGCCGGCAACAAATACTTCCCTTTTTGGGCTGACGACTTCAATGTTTTTTAGGTCAATTGCCCCACCGTCCAAAAAGGTCATATCCAAAGTGGCCGTTGCCTTGTTTCCTGGCGGCGAATACCAGCCGATAGGACGGCGAAACAATGTTGCCTTGGTGAGATCCGCTACAACGTGCGCCCGGTCGAGGTTCGGGCCGCTGCCCTTAAGCGTGAAATCAACGGCCGCTGGCCCGCTCATAAACGCCGAAAGGTCAATTCCCATACGTTTTCGAGCTGCACCATCCAACATGGCCTTTAGCCTGAATTCACTTTTGCGTTTTCCTTTGACGCCAAAATTTTCCACCCAGGTCAAGCGGCCCTTTGTTCCTTTTAATTCCAGAGAACCTTTCCCTGTCAGGCCAAACATCGTGATGTCGAGATCAAAATTTCCCTTGGTGACATCAAAATCGCCAAAGGCTTTGGGTATTCTTGTATTGACCAATTTAGCCTTGGCCTTGATGTCCACTTTTTCGACAGGCAAATCAGCAAGCAGCGGCATGGTGAACAATAGATCGCCGGTGGCCCGGCCACCAAGTATTTTGGGATTGATTCCCATTTTTTTGCCAAAACGCAGGGGCTCATTGTCCAGCAACTCCATCACAGACGAAATTGAACCCTTAACAAACGCCCTAACCTTACCGATAGCTGGATCAGAAA
>JAJFHR010000111.1 GCA_021775515.1 Hyphomicrobiales bacterium
AGATACATGCCACAATTTTAGGCGCTGGATATGGATGTAGTATTGAACTGGTGCCTGGAGATACGGTGCCGACAGCCACCAGCATGGCCACCAAGGGAAAGCCGGACATCGCACCGGAATTCTGGCTCAACAGTGCCAAGCCGATTTGGGATAAAGGGGTTTCAACAGGCACGGTCAGCAAAGCTGCCAATACATTTACAGATGGCGCGGTGGAAGGCTGGTGGATACCAAGATACGTGGCCGAGGCCAATCCGGGTTTGAAGTCGGTTACTGATCTGCCAACATATAAAAAAGTCTTTGCCGATCCTGATGACCCCTCCAAGGGTCGATTTTATACCTGTCCTCCCGGCTGGGGCTGTGAAATCGTCAATTCAAACCTGTTCAAGGCGTTTGGCTTGTCGGCTTCGTTCAATCTGTTTTCTCCAGGTTCAGGTGCTAATTTAAACGCCTCAATTGCGCGTGGTTTCAAGCGTAAAAAACCCATTGTTTTCTACTATTGGGGACCCTCGGCTATTATGGGCAAGTTTGATATGGTTAAACTTGATATGCCTGAATATAATGCCGCCGGGCATAAGTGTAATCAAGACAAGAAATGCGCAACTCCTTATGCCGGGGGTTTTCCTTCCGCCAAGGTGTATACCATTATGGCAACAAGTCTTAATGCCAAGGCCCCGGCAGTAAGCGCATACCTGAAAAAAGCCTCCATCGACAACGCCATTGCCAACAAACTGCTGGCCTGGGGCGATGAAAACAAGGCTACTGCCAAGGACGTTGCCGTTCACTTCCTCAAAACAGAAGAAGCTGTATGGACCAAATGGGTGTCGAAAGAAGTTGCCGCCAAAGTCAAGGCTGGAGCCGCTTTAAATTAAGGCGTTCATAATTCTGCATAGGTAATAGCGGTCCCGGCACAAGCGGGGATCGTTATTGCCATTTGATCCCGGGCTGGTGCGAGGCTGGCCGATATAACAACGATGTTGAGAAAACCATGTTTCCTGATTTGATGGACTCGCAAAATATTCGAATAGCAATCGACAATGCGGTTGACTATATGGTCATCAATTGGGGCGACACTCTGGAAGCGCTGGCTTCTCCACTGTTGCAATTTCTCAACATTATCGAACGTGGATTACTGACGACGCCCTGGTGGCTGATCATTTTTGTTCTTGGCGCATTGGCCTATCTCAGCAGTCGCAAATGGACACTTAGCGCAGGTGTTATGGCGATGATGTTTCTGCTGGGGCTGCTTGATTTGTGGGAAGACACAATGAAAACCATGGCGCTCATGCTCGCCGCCACCTTGACCTCAATTGTCATCGGCATGCCGATTGGAATTCTGGCATCGCACTCGAAATCGCTGCGCTCAATTATTTTGCCGGTTCTGGATGTCATGCAGACAATGCCGAGTTTTGTTTACCTCATTCCCGGCGTCATGCTTTTTGGTCCCGGAAAAATTCCCGCTATTTTGGCCACCATAATCTATGCGGTGCCGCCGTTGATACGTCTAACCGACTTGGGCATTCGTCTTGTCGATAAACAGGTAATCGAAGCCGTGGAAGCCTTCGGGGCCAGCGATCGCCAGATTCTGTTGGGCGTTCGAATTCCACTGGCCATGCCGACCATTATGGCGGGGATCAATCAAACCACAATGATGGCTCTGGCCATGGTGGTTATCGCGTCCATGATAGGTGCCGGTGGCCTTGGGTATCAAGTGCTTCAGGGTATAGGGCGATTGGAGGTCAGCCGCGGGCTGCTTGCGGGACTGGGAATTGTGGCGCTGGCTATAATTTTCGACCGCATTACCCAGGCCTACGGACGCCGTCTCCAGCAACACCTCCATCTTGAAGATAAATGAATATGACTGTGGCCGAGTACAAAGTTCAAATTTCCAATGTATCAAAAGTTTTTGGCCCCAAGCCGATGGAAGCGCTTAAGTTGATCAAGTCTGGTACGAGCAAGGAGGAAATTCAGAAAAAAACCGGGAATATTGTTGGGGTTTATGATGTTTCCCTGGGAGTTCTCCCCGGAGAAATTTTCGTAATTATGGGCCTGTCGGGGTCGGGAAAATCGACTCTCATACGTCATGTAAACCGATTGATTGAGCCGACATCCGGCAATATATTTGTTGATGGCGTGGATGTTATGCGCATGAGCAACGATGAACTTCGGGAATTTCGCCGTCACAGGCTGTCAATGGTGTTCCAGCGTTTTGGGTTGCTGCCACATCGCCAGGTGTTGGACAATGTAGCTTACGGACTTAGCGTGCGGGGACTGGCGCGCAAACAATGTGAGGAGAGAGCACAGCACTGGATTGAACAGGTTGGCCTGTTGGGGTTTGAAAATTGCTATCCAAGCGAACTTTCCGGTGGCATGCAACAGCGCGTTGGCTTGGCGCGTGCGCTCGCTACTGATCCTGATATTCTGCTTATGGATGAAGCGTTCAGTGCCCTTGATCCCCTGATCCGCAATGATATGCAGCAGCAGCTTCTTGAATTGCAAAGAACGTTGCACAAGACCATCCTATTCATTACCCACGATCTGGAGGAGGCCCTGAGATTGGGAGACCGGATAGCCATTCTCAAAGATGGCGAGGTAAAGCAAATCGGAACGCCAGAGCAAATTCTGCTCAAACCGGCGGATAAATATATTGAACGTTTCGTCCGTGATGTTAACCGTGCGCGTATCCTCACAGCAGGGTCTATCATGGATGCGGTGCCGACGATGAAAGTTTCAGAACTCACCACCAAATCCCTACGTGAAAAAATCAACGCCAACGAGCTTAAGCTGGTTTACATGCTGGAAGATGATGGCAGACTTGCCGGTGTCTTTATTCCTCCCAATACCAAATCAGAGATTACCGCGGCAGCGGCAAAACGAAACTTGTGTAAACTTCCACACATCGATGTTGATGCCGTTATCGAAGAAGTCGCTATCCTCGCCTTGAACTCATCTGTTCCGATTCCGGTAGTATGCGAGAATGGCAAGTTCAAAGGCGCTATCTCGCAATCAGCCGCCATGTCAGCACTTGTCCGCTCCAAAGTATAATGAATGGATCACGTACCAGCCTATTCAAATATGCAGAATTTGGAGAATAAGTGGCTTGCACCAGATCACCGGCCAGGCGGTTGGCCGCCAACAGCATCCGCCGATGAGAAATATTAAAAAAGGGAGATTTGAAATGGAAACAAGCACAGGAACAAACCCAATAATGGCCACCAGAAGTTTCGGTGCGGCACTAATGATTTTTGCCGCAATGTTGTTCTTGTCTATGAGTGGCGGCCTGGTTTTGGCCAGTGAAGACGTGCCGTCATCGAAGGTGAGTGCTCTCATCAAGCAGGCGCTGTCCGGTAATCTGCAAGGCAGAAAAGTCATCGTCGTGAGTGTTGATTACCCGCCCAGGGGGGCATCCAAGCCGCACCGCCATCCAGCGGAAATTTTTGTCTATGTTGAAAAGGGCGCAGTGGACGTTCAAATCGAGGATGCAGAAGTGGTGACCTACACTGCTGGACAGGTCTTCTACGAACCACCAATGGTGCTGCACAGGGTTTCGCGAAATGCCAGCGACAGTGAACCTGCAAGGGTTATTGCTTTTGTGCTTATTGAAGATGGAAAGCCCGTGGTTATTCCCGAAAAGCAGTGATGACACGATCTGACAATCTGTGTCCCTGCTTCTGAATTGCCTCAATGACTTAACAGTGCATGTCACATGGTGTTTGTTCAGAAAAACAGGTTCAGGGCTGCAAAATACACCCGCAAAGGAGGTTTCAAAACACCCATTTTTCAGAACGAAGAATTCCAGATTACGAGCATTATGGTTGTGGGATTCTCAGACAAAAATAAATCCGGACAACAGAGGAATTGAAATGAAAAACAAACTTATCTATGCCTTAGGATTAATATCTGCTCTGACTTTGACGTTTAATCCAAGCCTTGCCCAAGAGAAGGTATTTATGCCACAGGTCATCGACTTGACCCATACCATGCCTACGTTCAAACCGCTTAAAGATGATCCTACAAAGGCAGATTTGAACCAGCCGTGGCTTGGCAGCAAACCGATTCCAACGCTTGATAAACAGACAGTTTTAACGGCTACCCAATGGGGAACCAATCAAGGGTATTTTGATTTGGTCACCATAACAATCGGGGAACATCACGGCACTCATGTTGATGCGCCATCCCACTTCGTCAACAATGCTGAATCCAGCGAGAAAGGTGGATTGCCCCGAGACCAAATCAAAATGATGGCTCAGGTTGATGTAAAGCAACTTGTTGGGAAAATTGTCCTCATAGATATTTCAGCGCGGGTTCGAAAAGAACTGACCAAAAACGGTGGCGTACCAAGTAACGATATCAGTGTGACCGATTTTTCTGAAAGCACTCAAAATGTCATCACCGTTCAGGATATTGAAGCTGTTGAAGACCAGATTGTGGATGGCGTCTGGCTGGTTTTTAATCTGGGTTGGTCACAATTTTTCAACACCGGAGAGACTGACTGGGCGAAATCTCCCTATATGAACAATTGGAATCATCCCGGCCTATCGCGAGCTGCAACTGATAAACTGATTGAGATTATGGAGAGAAAAAAGGTAAAGATCGCGGGAATTGCTGCAGACAATATCGGATTGGCTTCCGGTGAATCGTCCAAAGGCGATGATGATCAATGGAGCAATTCCTGGCGCGAGCATGTCCGGTTGCAACAACGGCAAATTATGATCCTTGAAAATGCCACCAATCTCGATGAACTCTCCACAGCCATGAGCAAAAACAATGGCAATTGTATGCTGGTTGTTGGTGCGCTCAAAAATATTCGCAGTTCTGGATCACCTATTCGCCTGCTCGCTTTATGTTCGTGAATCAGGCGTATCGCACGAAAACTGCAACATAATATTGCACCCCTGCCTCCCGCGCATCAAACGCGGGAGGAAAATTTATGGGTACGCGGGATCCGTCGATCCTTAACTTATGCATAATATTTATAGATTCATGTATTTCTTTCCAGAAAATGAGAGAAATATGTAATATAATTCTTTACATTTTTAATAATCGAACTAAAAATGATAAATATGAGTTTTATTAAATTGTAAGATGCATTTTTATGCATAGAGACGATCGCGGTGACGAAAAATAAAAAGACAAAGCCGCCGCCATTCGTTGAACTAAATAAATTTTAACGGGAGGATTTAATGTTTAGAAAATTGAAGCAGATAGCGACTACTACGGCCATAACAATTTTGGCAGCAGGGGCAATGAC
>JAJFHR010000112.1 GCA_021775515.1 Hyphomicrobiales bacterium
GGTATGATAAACGCTTTTCATGCACTATTGAAATCTTTGCCGGAAGAGCTGACCATTCTGATTATCGAGCATGACATGGACCTTGCCTTTGATGTGGCTGATCGCATCACGGTTCTCAATTATGGCAAAGTTGTTTTTGAAGGCACCCCGGATGAAACACGGGCAAGCCCGCTGGTCAAAGAGATATACCTCGGGGGGTGGGATGCTCATGCTTAAAATTTCTAACCTCCACACCGGTTATGGTGAAACCGAGGTCATCCGTGGCCTTGATCTTAACGCCGCTCCGGGTCAGGTGCTGGCTATTCTCGGTCGTAATGGGGCTGGCAAGACGACAATTCTGAAAGCAATTATGGGGCTATTGCCGGTCTCGCAAGGGTCGATCTTTCTGGGAGATGAAGACATTACCGAACAGGCCCCATTTGACATCGCCCGCAAAGGTATTGCCTACGTGCCGGAAACCCGCGATATTTTTCCATCACTGACGGTTCAGGAAAATCTGGAACTGGCAACCCGAGTTCCGCCCCACAAAAAACGCGAGTGGACGATTGAGCGCGTGCTTGATTTTTTCCCACGACTTGGGGAGCGGCTTCAAAATGGCGGCAATCAACTATCGGGTGGTGAACAGCAAATGTTGGCGATTGCTCGGGCCTTGCTGATGAACCCGCGTCTTCTGGCACTTGATGAGCCAACCGAAGGTCTTGCCCCCATCATCGTCCAGCAGATCCATGACAAGCTCCTTGAGTTGAAAAATGAGGGAATGACGATGGTTTTGGTTGAACAAAATTTTGGTTTTGCAACCAGCCTCGCGGATAATATTTGCATTATCGGGCGCAGCACGTTGGCATGGGAAGGGAGCCCGGACGAAATTCTCGGCAGAAAGGACATTCAGGCACAATGGCTGGGTGTTTGAGAGCACCTCACGGAAAAATGTCGTGGCGAGATGGTCTTAAATTTTAACCGGTTCTTGCCACGAAAATGCTTATGAGAAATTCAGAAATTCGAAATTTCAGTGCGTGGTTTAACTGCGCCTGCTCCGGTAAGCGCACGCGAATATGGGCAGACACCATGTGCTATCTCAGCAAGTGACTTTGCGTCTTCCGAGCTAAGAGGCGGGATTGAAACATGGAGCACAACATCAAGATCAAACCCGCCATCCCCTTTTCCGACCCCTAGGGTGGATTTCACCTTTACATCATTGGATATCTCGATATTTTTCTCCGCAGCTACATGTTTAAGCGAAGTCAAAAAACAAGCCGCATATCCTACAGCAAATAGCTGTTCCGGATTAAGCCCCTCACTGCCGTCGCCACCAAACTCAGATGGTTTGGAGAGTTTCAATTCAAAAGTGCCGTTCTCGCAGTGCGCCCAGCCTTCTCTGCCGCCGTTGGCAATGACTGAAGTTTGATAGATTGGTTTCATGTTGTCTGTATCCTTGTTGCTGATGTTCAAAATTTTATGCGCTGGGCTTATATGGCTGTATTTGCCTCCGCTGCGAACGAGAGTTACTCCGCAGCCGCAATAATGAGGGCCGCAATTGCAACTGGCTGGGACAGCATTGACGCGTGGCCGGCTGCTAATGAAATTGACGTAGCGTTCAACTTTTTAACGAACTCCCTCTGAAGCTCTGGTGGGATCATCTGATCGTTTTCGGAAACAGCATACCAACTGGGTTTTGTTTTCCAGGCAACATTGCTCGTTATCTGTTTGAGAGTTGCAAGGCTCACAGGGCTTTGTGTGGCCGCCAAAACAGCGGATTCATTTGTGGGCAAATCCGGTGTAAAATATTTTGCAAATGCATTTGGAGTGAGCGTAGCATAACCGTTGCTATCAACACTTAAGCCATCCAGGCCCGCTGCTTTTGGGTATCCTGCTGTGGTGTCGACAAGCGACTGACCCTTTGATGGAGCAAAAGCTGCCACATAGACAAGGGATTGAACCTTGTCGTTGACACCAGCCTCGGTAATCACCATACCTCCCCATGAATGGCCAACCAGAACAACCGGCCCCTTTGCTCTTTCAATCGCCCGGCTTGCAACGGCAACATCACCTTCCAATGATTCCAATGGATTTTGAACAGCAATTACTTCCAGACCGACCTTTTTCAGTATGGGGATAACACGGCTCCATGATGAGCCATCCGCAAAGCCGCCGTGTACAAGAACGACGGTCTTTGCTGTCAACTCCTGTGCCATTGCTACAGAGGGTGCAAATATTGTCATTGCCAGGATAAAAATACCGGCAAGTAGTGTGTGAGAGGATTTCATGATTTTCTCCTGTGAGGAATATCGCTGGCTAAAGCGCGAGATTGAGGTTCATTCATTGATGGTGAATAGGGTACAATTAATTAGTGCACTAGTCAATAATAGGCTAGGTATTATTTTAACAATCCTGACAACTGGAAATTGTCCTGCGCCTAGTAGCGCAAGTTGTTTTTGATTGTACTTAATTCTGCAATCAGCCTTTGCGCGTGCGCTTGATCAATTCCCGTAGCGCACCCAAGTGTCTGGGGGATTTCCAATGCTTGTTTGCGCAAAAGCTTGCCATTTTTTGTCAAAAAGATATGTACCTGCCGTTCGTCATCTTTGCTGCGCTCTCGCCTTACCAGGCCAAGTTTTTCCAACCTCTGAACAATTGGTGTTGTGGTCGCGCCCTCCAACTCTAAAAGTCGTGCAAGTTCTTGCACTGCTAAACCATCAGTTTCCCACAAAGCCAGCAAAGATAGATATTGAGGATAGGTAACCCCCAGATTTTCCAACAACCGCGCGTACGTTTTAGTGATTGATCTCGATGTTGAATAGAGCGCAAAACACAATTGTTGATCCAACAACAGGGGATTTTCTTTCGTTTTTGTTTGCATAGCAATTCTATTCATTTATTGGAGCGCTATCGTCCGGCCCACATGTGTGCACCCAGAACCATTACACACGAACGACATGCAAGTCCAAGACAGACTATTGTGGCAATTTTTCATCGCCAACTTTGGAGGCGGTGAACGGCGACTGGATATGATTGAATATGTTGGTGAGGTGAATGTTTTTTGGGGGGTGGGGATTAATACATTTTTTAATGTTGTAAAAATCTAGCAGTTATGCGCGAATTTCTGGAATTGCGTTGACTAATCTATTAGTTATACTTCTTACCTCATGGACAAATCGCCTAAACATCTTAGGCGTAATTAAAACCTAGGAGGTGAAAATGAATAAGCTAATTGCAAGCTTCGTGATATCGTTTTTGTGTTTTGTTAGCGTTGCAAATGCTCAGCAATATGTCAAGTTGAGCGATGATTTGACGATAAATTACGAGAAAACCGGCTCGGGAGATACAACGTTAATTTTCATACCCGGTTGGATGATGTCAACCAAAGCGTTCGTGCGCCAGCTTGCCTATTTTAAAAATTCCACCAAATATACGGCGCTGGCCTACGACCCGCGTGGCCAGGGCCTCTCGTCCAAAACAGTGGAGGGTCATACCTATCAGCAGCACGGTCGTGATCTGGCTGCGCTTATTGAAAAACTGGACTTGAAGAATGTCATTCTTGTAGGCTGGTCCTACGGAGTGACTACACAATTATCCTATCTGAATCAGTTTGGGCGCGATAAAATCAAAGCAATGATTATGATTGATACCGGGCCGGATATCACCGGTGCAAGTCATGAGGAGTGGGTTTGGTACCTTAATGACGATTCAGATGGTTACGCCAGATATTACACAGAAGGCATCATTGAGAAACGTCAAACCATTATCAACGAATATGTAAAGTGGTTGCTTGAAAAACCAACACCGGAAAAAATAACCTTTCTCTCAAATATCGCAAACATGACGTCAAGCACCGTGGCGGCGATACAAAATGCCACTGCATTTTATCTCGACTATTCCAAGGACCTGATAGCCGTCGAAGGTAAAGTGCCATTGTTATATGTCGTCCGCGAGGAATCCAAGGCCGTTGCGGACAAGTGGATTAAAGCGAACACACCAAGTGCAACAGCCGCGTATCTGGGAAAACACATGATGTTCTGGGAGCGACCAGAAGAGTTCAACAAGATTGTCTCTTCTTTTTTGGCGACCCTGGATTAGAGGCGGTTTGGATGGCAATCGAGGCCATCATATCCTCGGTTGCGGTTAATTTGCTTGCGCAAACAACAAAGGAATCCACCGACTGAATTTCAAGATAATTGCCTTTCTCCCTGGAAGGCTTTCCCGGCGGCCTGCTTTGCCAGCCGTCGGGATTTTTTTCCAAGGAACCCCTGAGCGTACGCGATAACTTGTCGGCATTGTCCTGAAGAATAGGGAAAATATATGATGATCAACAAAACTCATTCCAGCCCCCAAAACAGGTCAACCAAGCCAACACCACGCGGTGGACGGTGTTGGCAATGCCGCAAAACTTTCTGTGAAACGCTTACTGCTTATCGTTGTACTTGCCCTTGTATCAACCACTTTTTTTGTCTTTTATCTTAATAAATACCTGACGTTTAAGAGCGCACACAAGTATCATATGCTTATGCCGGTGGAGCGGCTTATGTCGAATAATGCAATCCTGGCACCGGTTATCTTCTTTATGGCTTACGTTGCTGTAGTTGCATTTTCATTACCCAGCAATGCCATTATGACTACTACGGGAGGTTTTTTTTCGGAATTCTGTGGGGTACAATAATCGTTGTTTTTTCGGCCACGTTGGTAGCTATGATAATCTTTATGATAGCAAAGATCTCGTTGGGAGGACCTCTTCGGGCCCGGGCGGGTCCCTGGTTGCAGGAATTCGAAGGCGGCTTTCGTAAAAACTCCTTTAGTTGTCTTCTGGTATTGCGCCTGATAGCTCCTCAGTCCCAATTTCTTTCACACTCTATAGGTACCCAATTTATTGCAAGCAAAGTCTGGATTATTTTTTAATGAAGTTCTACCCAATGAAACTATTACATCCATCATCTTCAAGTGAGTCCCATCAGAATCTACTTTTACCCAAACAAACCACATTGGTCATCGTTGATCACCAGACGGCTTTTGAGACTTGCTTTGATGTTAAAGCTGTAATATCTGCGGAGAATGGTGTTGCAAATTTAGTAAGTGCAGCAGGAAAAATCGACATCCCTGTTATTGCCAGCTTGGTGGAAACCAACCGGATCACCTCAAAGTTAAGTGCACGGCTCGAGAAAACAATCCCCCAATTGACACGGTTCAACCGTCGCGGTGTAAATCCCTGGGATGATCCAGCATTTGCAGACGCCGTGCAGACAGCCAATCGGCCACGCTTGCTTATTGCAGGGTTATCCTCTGAAACATCTTTGTCCTTCACAGCACTTTGCGCTCTTGAGAGGGGCTATGATGTTTATGTTGTCAAAGATGTATGCCTTGGATATTCACCTGAAAGCATTGCGACAACTTTCGAGCGTTTGATTCAAGCTGGCATTGTACCTGTCAGCTGGCGCCAGGTTATGCTGGAATGGAGCCAAGGTAATGTTGATGCAAGCGTGTTGCGAAGAATTCTGAGATCACGTCGGAGCTTCAAGCATAAGGATTCTGTCCCGCGGGAATAGTGATCAATCTAACCTGCTAAAATGAATTCATGCCACTATTTGGGCGTCTGCCTGATCTGCGATCAGTCACCAGGCTGTCGTGTACCAAGTCCGCCGAAGCAGCGGTCTTGGCCATTCGGCTTCCATCCTTGACGCAGGCCCGAAGCAATGCTTCGGGAGCAGGACACCCGCTAGCGGGTGACATTGTTTGGTGGCATTTCCCCTGCGGCTGGTGGTCGGTTGACCCTTATAGCCCCGAGCGGTCACGGCGCAACGGCTTTGGCTTTATGTTCGTATATGTCGTTTGAATTCTCCTACCAAAACCATTGCGCCGCGCCCTGAAGCTCGGGGCTGACGGGTCTTTTCACCGCCCCCCTTCCACCGGGGAAATACGGCGAGGAGGAGAGATCAGCATGAGCAAACAATCAAATCAATCCCCGCAACCAGCCCAGAGCGATGGACCGCGTATTTATGTGGCTTGCCTCGCTGCCTACAATAACGGGCACCTGCACGGACAATGGATTGATGCCAACCAAGACACTGACGACATGCATTCGGAAATATCCGCAATGCTGGCAACCTCACCAATACCCAATGCCGAAGAATTTGCAATTCATGATTACGATGGATTTGAAGGCGCGTATATTGGCGAGTATACCAGCATTGAAACCGTTGTGAAGTTGGCCGAATTCATCGCAGAGCATGGAGAACTGGGCGGCAAATTGCTTGAGCATTTTAGTGGCAATCTGGAAGACGCCGAAGCGGCCTTTGAACACTATGCAGGTCAGCACAGGAGCCCTGCTGATTTCGCGCAGGAACTGATCGAAGAAACAACACAAATCCCGCAGTCCCTTATTTACTACGTTGACTATGTCGCAATGGCACGGGATATGGAATTAAATAGCGATGTATTCACCATCGAACTTGGCTTTGAAGACGTTCACGTCTTTTGGGCGCGGTGAACGCGATGGCTGATTTTCCCGAAACAGAGACAACAGAACAAGGCGAACAACTGCTTGTTTGCGGTGTCAGACCAATCACACTACGCGACCGGCTTGCGGTGCGCGCAGGGCAACCGTTAGCCCCCAAGCGCAATCCGCATGTTATCCAAAAACCCTGCGATCACGGGTTATTTGATGATGTCGCACGCAGCCAACTCGACATGCTCGATCTCATTCACGCCGCTGAAAGCAGCGCAAAACCTTCAACCCGACCAACCTAAACCAAACCAAGGAGACCTGACCCATGGAACTTGCACACATTCCCCTCGACCAACTAACCGTATCACCGCTGAACATGCGCCACTCACGCAAAGCACCGGATATTTCTGATATCCTGCCAAGCATTCGCGAACGTGGCATTCAGCAACCGCTATTGGTGCGCAAGAATGGCAAAGGTTATGAGATTGTCGCCGGGCGGCGACGTTACTTTTCGCTCAAAGAGATTGAACAAAAAGACGAGAAAGTTGACCCTGTACCATGCGCGATCATGACCGATGGGGACGATGCGGCGGCATTGGAAGCATCGCTGATAGAAAACATTGCGCGGTGTGACCCCGATGACATGACCCGTTATGAAACCTTTGCCCGACTGGTCAAACAGGGCAAAACCGCTGCCAAAATCGCCATCACTTTCGGTGTAACAGAAATCATGGTCAGGCGGTCGCTTGCCCTTGGCAATCTTTTGCCGACCATTCGCAATGCTTACCGCGTGGGAGAAGTGGATGACGACACCGTCCGCCAGTTGACATTGGCCAGCAAGAAACAACAAACTGAATGGTTCAAACTTTTCAGTGATCCCGAAGAACATGCACCACGTTCATGGCAACTCAAACAATGGTTGTTTGGCGGTGACATCAAGACTGATGTCGCCTTGTTTCCACTTGATAGCTATAAGGGTGAAATTATCACCGACTTATTTGGTGATGATGGCTGCTTTGATGATGTAGAAAAGTTCTGGGAATTGCAAAACCGGAGCATTGCGACCGAGCGTGATGCCTTGTTAAAGGCGGGTTGGAATGACGTAGTCATATGTGATGTTGGTCAACACTTTGCCCGTTGGGATTATGTAAACACATCCAAGAAAGACGGCGGACGTGTCTATATTGAAGTTCGTGGAACCGGTGAGGTCATTTTTCACAAAGGGTTTATCACTGGCAAAGACCATCAGTGCCGCCAGAAAAAAACAGCAAGCGGCCATGACGAGGAGGAAGGTGCAGATGTTCGCCCCGAACTTACCAAGGCAGCACAAAATTACATAAACCTTCACCGCCATGCGGCTGTGCGTCATTCGCTCTTGAACCATCCCTGCGTTGCCCTTCGGCTCATGGTTGCCCACGCTATTGGTGGTTCTGCTCTATGGAGTACCAAGCCCGACCCGCAACAAGCTGAAAAAGAAGAAATTGACGAGAGTGTTGGCAGTTCAAAGGCGGTTACTGCCTTTTCAAAAGAACGCAAACCAATCCTCAAAATGCTCGGCTTACCTGCCCATGGTCATTCGGTCGTGCGTTCGAACGGTGACGATTATCGCGTGGTCAGTCTGTTTGTCGTGCTGCTAAAACTGTCAGACAAAGAGGTAATGCAGGTGCTTACTTTCGTCATGGCCGAAACCTTGCAATGCGGCACCAGTGTTGTCGAGGCGCTTGGCTGTCACCTCAAAGTCGATATGAATGACCATTGGAAGCCGGACGAAACGTTCTTCAACATGTTGCGCGACAAACCTGCAATCAATGCCATATTGCGCCATGTCGGTGGGAAAAAGGTTGCCAATGGCAACGTCACCGCAACAGCCAAAACCCAGAAAAACATCATTCAGGATTTTCTTAAGGGAGATAACCGCAAGAAGGTTGAGGGCTGGTTACCACACTATATGCGATTTCCCTTCAAGCCCTACACCAAGGGCAGAGGTGGGCGGTTGAGTAATAACTTTGCGCGGATCAAATCCCTGCTTACCTAATACAGGTTATCCGAAGCGGCCCCGATCCT
>JAJFHR010000113.1 GCA_021775515.1 Hyphomicrobiales bacterium
TTTCAAATAACAAGCCGCCGGATCGCATGTCGGCGAGACGAACCAGCCGCACTGGAACAGGTTTGGTTTCTGCCGTATTTGATGATGAGCCGGGGCTTGGCTGATTAGTTTCGGCTGCCGCTGCTGCTAATATGCCGGTGACGGTAAAAAACGTCATGGCAATAAAGATGTAAAAAATTTCCTTGAGCAGAGAGCGTTGCGGCACTGCGATTGAATTTTGCGAATGTCCAGTGATGTTGGAAGTTTGTTTCAACATAACGATGATTCCCCCTTACAGGCTGTTTTATCAGCCTTCAGGAAACCTCATCAATTAGGCGCCATTTTTACCATTTTGTGCCGGGCACTGGGTAATTTTGTGGCGATATTGTGAAGGCAACGATAAAATTTGCAGGGAAATCCCAAAGTATTCAGGCCTCCGGCCAACTTTGTCACTGTGTGTTGAGGGCACAAAAATTGAGGCTTGTGCAGCTCGGTAACGCGCATATTGGAATTAAATTTTTTCCGCCATCTTGATATTACATTCGGGCGGGCGTAGTTTCGCCAAGAACCTTATTTATCTCCATAATAACGGAGGCCTTCCATGGGGCTACTCTCCAACCAACTTGGACGTATTCAGCCGTCTGCTACAATTGCTGTGTCAACTAAAGCGCGAGAGCTGAAAGCTGCTGGCAGGGATGTTATTGGCCTTGGTGCAGGCGAGCCTGATTTTGATACACCGGATAATATCAAGCAGGCTGGTATTGATGCAATTAACCGCGGCGATACCAAATATACCGCTGTTGATGGTATTCCGGAATTGAAGCGGGCAATCTGCGCCAAGTTCAGCCGGGAAAACGGATTGGACTATACGCCGGAACAGGCCTTTGTTGCTCCGGGCGGTAAACCGATCATCTATAATGCCATGATGGCCACCTTAAATCCCGGTGATGAGGTTATTATTCCCGCGCCTTATTGGGTGTCTTATCCAGATATCGTGCTGCTGGCCGGTGGAGAGCCGGTGATCGTTGACACCAGCATTGGTAATAAATTCAAGCTCAATGCAGATGATCTGGAAGCGGCAATTACTGAAAAGACCAGGTGGTTTATCTTTAATTCCCCCTCGAATCCGACCGGCGGTGCTTATACGCGTGAGGAGTTGAAAGCCCTGACTGATGTGTTGTTGCGCCATCCGCAGGTTTGGGTTTTGACGGATGATATGTATGAGCACCTCACCTATGATGATTTTGAGTTTACAACGCCAGCGCAGGTCGAGCCGGGATTGTACGATCGCACCTTGACCATGAATGGCGTGTCCAAAGCCTATGCCATGACCGGGTGGCGGATCGGCTATTGCTGCGGGCCAGTCGAGCTAATTGCAGGAATGCGCAAGGTTCAATCACAATCAACCTCTAATCCGACAAGCATCAGCCAATGGGCGGCCGTTGAAGCCTTAGAGGGGCCACAGGATTTTATTCCCGAACGGGCCGCTGTTTTCAAACAGCGGCGTGATCTCGTGGTCTCGATGTTAAACCAGGCCAAGGGCATTGATTGCCCGACGCCTGAAGGTGCCTTTTATGTTTACCCCAGCTGTGAAGGCTGCATGGGCAAATCAACGCCCAAGGGCACTAAACTTGAAACCGATGAGGATTTTGTCACCGCCTTGCTGGAAGAGGAAGGTGTTGCGGTGGTGCAGGGGGCAGCATTTGGCTTATCTCCGTTTTTCCGCATTTCCTATGCCACATCAACAGAAGCCCTGGAAGAAGCGTGTATGCGTATACAGAGGTTTTGTTCGAGCCTAAGTTGATAAGGTGATTGCCGGACGGGTGTTTCGCCTGGGCTTGGATGTGAAACTGGTGACGTTTTTGCCTCAACCATCACGCGAACGGCGGAAATACCGTTTTTAGCAATAAAATTTGCCGGAACTTAGCCATGGCTCTTGCCTTATGGGAAGAGGCGTGGAACCATGGGTTATTATGATCAGCCCCGGATTGAGGGGAACGGTGGCCTCTCATCCACAACCGTTGGGAGGAAGCTATGGGTAACGGCGGCGCTAGACCGGTCGGTCCTCGGTGTATTGCACTCGTGGGACCATACCTAAGTGGTAAAACAACTCTTTTAGAAGCAATCTTGGCACGAACCGGTACGATTAACCGACAGGGTAAGGTCTCTGAAGGTAACACGGTAGGTGATGCCTCGCCCGAAGCCAGGTCACACAGCATGAGTGTCGAGCTTAATGTTGCGACGATAGATTACCACGGCGAACATTACACATTTATTGATTGTCCGGGTTCTATCGAGTTCATGCAGGAGCAGCTTGCAGCGCTGCCCGCGGTGGATGCAGCTGTTGTTGTGTGTGAACCCGATGATAAAAAAGTGCCGGCATTGCAACTTATTTTAAAACAACTCGATGAGTTGGGCATTCCGCAGATTTTGTTTTTGAACAAGGTCGATAAAACGGAAACCCGCGTCCGTGACATTTTGGATATTCTACAGCCGGCGAGTGAAAAACCACTGGTGTTGAGGCAAATCCCGATTTGGGAAAATTCAATTGTAACCGGCTTTGTTGATCTTGCCTTAGATCGCGCGTTTGTATATCGCGAACATGCGGAAAGCGAAGTTATTGATCTGCCTGACGGTTTGTTGGACCGTAAGGGGGAAGCGCGTTATTCCATGCTGGAACATCTGGCGGACTATGATGATGAGTTGATGGAAGCGCTGCTGGAAGATATCGAGCCGCCGCAAGATCAGGTATTTGATGATCTCGCCCAGGAACTGGCGCAAGGGCAGATTTGCCCGGTTTTATTAGGATCGGCCGAAAACGGTAACGGTATTCGGCGCTTGCTCAAAGCCATACGCCATGAAGTGCCCACAGTTGCAGCAACGGCCGAGCGCCTTGGCGTTGACAGCGGTGAAAATGTTGCTCAGATCCTTAAGACCTATCACACTGCCCATGGCGGTAAACTCTCTCTCGCCCGTGTTTTGTCCGGCGAAATTACCGATGGCACAATTCTTCATGGGAGCGAGGGCCAGGATGAACGCGTTTCCGGTGTCTTTACTTTGCTCGGCCAGGAGCCCTCAAAGGCAAACAAGGCAGTGGCCGGCGATACGGTTGCTCTGGGCCGCATGGAAAGCATTCATACCGGTGAAACCCTGTCGAGTATCAAAGGTGATGTTACACAAGTTGCTCCGTTGCAGAGCTTGAGCCCGGTTTACGGCCTGGCCGTTGCGGCTCAAGAACGAAAAGATGAAGTGAAGCTTACCGGAGCTATCAACAAAATCATTGAAGAAGATCCCTCAATTGCTATGGACCATAGCCAGGAAACCAATGAAATGGTTCTGTGGGGGCAGGGAGAAATGCATTTGCGGGTTGCACTGGAACGTCTGCAGGGCAAATATGGTATTGCAGCGTCAACCCGCCGGCGAAAAATTCCCTATCAAGAAACCATTCGAAAATCGGTTAGTCAGCGTGGCCGCCACAAAAAGCAAAGTGGGGGGCATGGGCAATTTGGCGATGTGGTGGTTGAGATCAAGCCTCTGCCGCGCGGTTCAGGTTTTGACTTTAGTCAGTCGATCACCGGCGGCGTAGTGCCAAAGCAATATATTCCTGCGGTCGAAAACGGCATCAAGGAATTTCTGGCCGAAGGACCGTTGGGATTTCCCGTTGTTGATTTGGCTGCGAAGCTGGTTGATGGATCATATCATACGGTTGATTCATCCGAACAGGCCTTTAAGACCGCAGGCCGTATTGCAATGTCGGAAGGCTTGCCTAACTGCGCCCCGGTATTGCTGGAACCGGTATTATCCATTTCGTTCTATGTGCCAAGTGAGGCCACGGCCAGGATCAACGCAATTATTTCGGGGCGGAGGGGTCAGATACTGGGATTTGATGCCCGGCCCGGCTGGAAGGGCTGGGATGTTGTCAATGCCCATCTGCCGGAATCAGAGGTGCAGGACATTATTGTCGAGGTTCGTTCGGCTTCAGCAGGGGTCGGTACCTTCACCTACCAATTCGATCACCTGTCGGAATTAACCGGAAAACTCGCAGAACAGGTATTGTCCGCCAATAAGGCCGAAGCGGCCTGATTTTTGTGCAATAAACCAATGAAAACGGCCTTCCTGTGTGAGGGCCGTTTTTTGCATCTCTCGATGACGTGATTTGTGATTGTTTAGTAAAGCCCTTATTTGGAAGCATACTAAGTGCTTGCAATTTTCGGTATTATGGAGATCTACATGTTAATTAAGCGCAATATTGGCTGGGAATTGCCGGAAAACATGGCGACACCAGAAGATGTGTTTGTCAATCGGCGCGCCTTCCTTGCCGCAGCGGGAGCCTCGGCTGCAACTATTGGTTTAGGGGCTTTACCCACAATTGGTTGGGCAGCTGAAAATGATCCGACGCTGGATCTATACCCGGCCAAGCGAAACGAAGTGTATAAAATCAGCCGCGAGATTACGCCGGAATCGATAAACAGCACTTACAATAACTTCTATGAGTTTGGCTCGCACAAGAGCATTTCGAAAGCAGCCCAACGACTGCAAACC
>JAJFHR010000114.1 GCA_021775515.1 Hyphomicrobiales bacterium
TTCTGGAAGTTAACATTCTGCAAGGAATAGGGGTTGATAATCCATACGAGAATTCCCAATAAAATGGGGTGATCGACCAGGGATAAGGTAGAGATGAACGAAATACCAGCAGACGCCAATACCGGTAAGATACCGCAATCTAGTGGAGATGATAAAACACTTATCGTTCGCATCCTGTCGCGCTTGCGTAATGCGATTGGTTTGGCCTCAGATACCAGTTTGCGCGAAAGCCTTGAAGACGTCATAGAACAGCATGAAACACAGGCCAGCGATATTTCGCCCGAAGAGCGCTCCATGTTGCTCAATATTCTTGATTTTGGCGAACTTCGTGTCGATGATGTGATGGTGCCACGTGCGGATATTGTTGCAATCGACGGCTCAACTCCGCTTGAAAGCGTTATATCGGTTTTCAAGGAAGCCGGTCATTCCCGCCTGCCGGTCTATCATGATACGCTTGATGATCCTCAGGGCATGGTTCACATCAAAGATCTGTTAAGCTGGATGGTTGGCGCCGGGACCACGCCGGAAAAAAATAATGGCAAAAATGGCAATGGGGCACCTTCGGACGAAGCTCAGCCATTGATTGATCTGAGTAAAATCGATTTGACCCAACCCCTGTCGAAAATTTCTCTCAAAAGAGATGTTCTTTATGTTCCACCATCAATGCCTGCAGCGGACCTATTGGTAAAAATGCAGGCCACCCATATTCACATGGCCATTGTCGTCGATGAATATGGTGGAACCGATGGTTTGGTTTCAATTGAAGATTTGGTGGAAGAGATTGTCGGCGAGATCGAAGACGAGCACGACACTCAGGAAGGCCCCCTTATTCACCCCAACAACGATGGCACGTTTACGGCGGACGCCAGAGCACCCATAGAAGAGCTGGAAGAGCTTCTGTCTGTTGACCTGACAAGAGCCCATGACGAGGATATTGACACCTTAGGCGGACTGGTCTTTTCACTGGCCGGTCGCATACCGGTGCGCGGTGAATTGATCGCGCATGACAGCGGCCTGGAGTTTGAAGTATTAGAAGCAGATCCTCGCAAAATCGGAAAAATCCGGATCAGTCAATCAGAAAAGATCTAGGTTTGCCTTTAGTATCCCGACCCTGTTTAGAATCATCAAATAGCCTAATTCGCCATTCATAGATCCGCCGTTGGGATTATCAATGCGAATCAGTTATTTTTTCACCCGTTACAATTTTTACAATGAACAAAGGCCGGATGAATACCGGCGCTCCGGTTTATGAATGTATTAGCCTTCAGAATTATTGTGTTGTGGGGGTGGCGCCGGGCGGCTTTGGCAGCCATCAGCGGTGCCGTCAGCGCTTTATCACAAGCTCCTTTTGACATTTACCCCGTTCTTTTTTTTACCTTTCCCGTTTTAATCTGGCTGTTGGATGGGGTTGGCCAAAGCAGGGCCGGTTCTTCAGGGCAAAAACGCAAGGAGTTTTGGTCAGCCTTTTGGATCGGCTGGTATTTTGGTTTTGGGTATTTTCTGACCGGATTGTCATGGATCGGTGCAGCCTTCCTGGTTGAAGCCGAGGTTTTTGCCTGGATGATGCCATTTGCGGTCGTATTGTTACCCGCAGGATTGGCGATCTTTCCAGCCCTGGCATGTGCCACTGCCCGGCTGTTATGGGGCCCCGGTTTTTCGCGAATTATAGTGTTTGCGGTGGCCTGGGCCGGGTTTGAGTGGGTACGAGGGACTATTCTGACGGGCTTTCCGTGGAATACGATCGGCTATTCTTTTTCAGCCAATGAGGCCATATCCCAGTCCGTGTCGGTTTTCGGAATTTACGCCTTAAGCCTAGTGACCGTGATGATTTCAGCGGCCCCAGCCGCCCTGGCCGATGATGGGCCAAAAGTCAAAAGGTCCCGCCGGGAAAAATTTGGCGGGCCGCTGCTTATGTTGTTCGTATTCATCTCCTTATGGGGGTTTGGGACCGTCAGGCTTATCCGAAATGAGACCTCATTTGTACCTGGAGTGTCATTGCGCATCGTTCAGCCCAACATTAAGCAAAGCGAAAAATGGAAGCCGGAAAATGCTTCTCGAATTTTTTCACGCTATCTTGAGTTAAGCGACATAGCCACCTCGCCCAAACGCATGGGAATTGGCGATGCTACTCATTTGATCTGGCCCGAAAGCGCATTGCCGTTTTTGTTGGAAGAAAGAAGCGATGCCCTGTCAGCCATCGCCGCACTGCTGCCTGACAATGTCACTTTAATTACCGGTGGAATTAGGCGTTCACAATCCGGTGGGCAAAAATCAACCTACTTCAACAGCATATTCACGATGAAGGGAAACGGCCAAATAACCGGTCGTTACGATAAATTTCATTTAGTCCCCTTCGGTGAATATCTTCCGTTGGAAGCGTGGTTGAAAAAACTGGGGTTGCGTAAGTTCGTAACCGCGCCGGGAAGTTTTGCCAGCGGCAAAGGACCGGTGTCCTTACCTGTTGACGGCGCACCTTCAATGTCCCCGCTGATTTGTTATGAAATTATCTTTCCCGGCCGGGTTACCGACAAAAACGACCGCCCGGGTTGGATTGTCAACCTTACCAATGATGCTTGGTTTGGCGATAGTGCCGGTCCACGTCAGCACTTGCAGCAAGCACGCATCAGGGCGATCGAAGAAGGCCTGCCGGTTGTCCGTGCAGCCAATACCGGAATTTCGGCAATCATAGATCCCTACGGGCGAATTTTAAACCAGCTTTCGTTAAATCGCTCAGGTGTCATTGATGGCTCTTTACCGGCGGAAATTCAGCCTACTTACTTTAGCAGATGGGGGAACCTGCCATTTTTGTTCATGCTTATTGCTGCTTTATTCAGCCGAATCATGTGGAGAAGGAAAAAATAACCTTTGCTAAAAGGCCAAGATACCGACTTCAATGGTTAAGAAAAACTCCAAACATTAAAAAAAATGGCACAAATCGGTAATTTCGAGTAAAAGAAGGTCTTCACGTACAACCAGATGCAACTTTTTTGACCCTACCATGCCGGAAGGTTAAAATAAATTGATTACGCTGAGTATGTAATAAATGAAATAATCAGTTCCATGTTTCTCAAATAATAAAAGAAAAAGAGATGATCTATGGTAAAGAAAAATCCAAATCCGATCGATATTCACGTTGGTGCGCGATTGCGTATGCGCAGAGTTCTCCAAGGTATGAGCCAGGAAAATCTTGGCGAGCGCCTGGACCTTACGTTCCAGCAGGTTCTAAAATACGAAAAAGGTGC
>JAJFHR010000115.1 GCA_021775515.1 Hyphomicrobiales bacterium
TCCAAAGCCGTGGATCCGGCCTGGGAAAGCCGCTCGGACTGGGAAATTTTTAAAGGCCTGGCGAAATCGTTTTCAGAGCTTTGCGACGGGCATCTGGGTGTCGAAACTGATCTTGTCACCGTCCCCATATTGCATGATACGCCCGGCGAATTGGGCCAGCCCTTGGGCGTTAAGGACTGGCGAAAAGGCGAATGCGAACCGGTGCCTGGAAAAACCATGCCCAATCTGGTGGAAGTCGAACGGGACTATCCAGCCCTATATAAAAAGTTTACCTCGCTTGGACCTTTGTTGGCCAAGCTCGGTAACGGCGGCAAGGGAATTGGGTGGAATACGGAAACTGAAGTCGGATTTCTTGGCCAACTCAATTCGACGGTGCGCGAGGAAGGCGTATCATGCGGACAACCCAGTATAGAAACCGATATTGATGCAGCGGAGGTTGTGCTTTCCCTTGCGCCTGAAACCAATGGTCAGGTGGCGGTGAAAGCCTGGGCTGCCTTGAGCAAAATGACCGGTCGCGACCACACCCATCTTGCCCGGCCCAAGGAAGATGAAAAAATCCGCTTCCGCGATATTCAGGCACAGCCGCGCAAGATCATCTCTTCTCCGACATGGTCGGGACTTGAAGATGAACATGTGAGCTACAATGCGGGTTATACCAACGTTCATGAACTAATTCCGTGGCGTACTGTGACGGGGCGGCAGCAGTTTTACCAGGATCATGAATGGATGCGCGATTTTGGTGAACAACTTTGTGTCTATCGCCCGCCGATCTCGACCCGAACGATTACCGATGCGGTTAAAAGCAGAGGCGGAAGTTCAAAACAGATTGCGCTCAACTGGATTACGCCACAGCAAAAGTGGGGCATACATTCAACCTATTCCGACAACCTGTTGATGTTGACGCTGAACCGCGGTGGGCCGGTTGTGTGGATTTCTGAAATTGATGCCAAGAAAATTGGCGTTGAGGACAATGACTGGATCGAACTTTATAATGTCAACGGTGCGATCACCGCGCGTGCGGTCGTCTCGCAACGTGTGCCCGAGGGCATGAGCATGATGTATCACGCGCAGGAAAAAACCATGAATACGCCCGGCAGTGCGATTACCGGCAAGCGCGGCGGCATTCATAACTCAGTGACCAAGGCTATCGTCAAACCGACCCATATGATCGGTGGTTATGCCCAATTGGCCTGGGGTTTCAATTACTACGGCACCGTTGGGTCGAACCGGGACGAATTCGTCATTGTGCGCAAGATGAACTCGGTTGACTGGCTGGATAAACCATATGTCGAGGGTCAATCAATCAATGTGGAGGCAGCGGAATGACAATACGCGCACAAATAGCCATGGTTCTCAATCTCGACAAGTGCATCGGTTGCCATACTTGTTCAGTGACCTGCAAAAATGTTTGGACGACGCGGGGCGGTGTCGAATATGCCTGGTTCAACAATGTAGAAACCAAACCCGGTGTTGGCTACCCGCAAAACTGGGAGGACCAAAAATCGTGGAACGGTGGCTGGGAATTATCAAAATCCGGCCAGCTCAAGCCTAAGGCCGGCGGCAAGCTCAATATTTTATCGAAGCTTTTTGCCAATCCTGATTTGCCCGAGATCGACGATTATTATGAGCCGTTCACCTATGAGTATGATCATCTGCAAAGCGCCAAGGAGAGTGAAACCGTTCCGACCGCGCGGATGCATTCCGCCCTTACCGGAGCGCGGCAGGAAAAACCTCAATGGGGTCCCAACTGGGAGGAAATCCTCGGTGGCGAGTTTGCGAAAAGATCGAAGGACTACAATTTCGAAGCCGTAGAAAAATCCATCTACGGGGAGTTTGAAAACACGTTCATGATGTATTTGCCGCGTCTGTGCGAGCATTGCCTCAATCCCTCATGTGTTGCCTCGTGTCCGTCGGGTGCGATCTATAAACGCGAGGAAGATGGCGTGGTGCTGATTGATCAGGATAAATGCCGAGGCTGGCGCATGTGTGTGTCAGGTTGTCCCTATAAAAAGATTTATTATAATTGGCAATCAGGCAAATCGGAGAAATGCACCTTATGTTATCCCCGCCTTGAGGCGGGCGAGCCTACCGTGTGTTCCGAAACCTGTGTTGGCCGTATCCGTTATCTGGGCGTTTTGCTTTATGATGCTGATGGCATCAAGGAGGCGGCTTCTAAGAAAGATGAAAAAGAACTGTATCAGGCCCAGTGTGATTTGTTTCTTGATCCCAATGATCCCGAAGTCATAAAACGTGCGCGTGAAGATGGCGTGCCCGACAGTTGGATTGAAGGGGCTCAGAATTCACCAATTTATAAAATGGCCATCGACTGGAAGATCGCCTTTCCGCTTCACCCAGAATACCGCACCATGCCGATGGTCTGGTATGTGCCGCCGCTGTCTCCGATCCAATCAGCCGTCGAATCCGGACTGTTGGGTGAGCCCGGCGTGTTGCCTGATGTCAAAAATCTGCGCATTCCGGTGAAATATCTGGCCAATCTGCTCACTGCTGGAGATGAGGCGCCTATTGTCTCGGCACTTGAACGGATGATGGGCATGCGCGCTTTTATGCGCGGTCGAACCGTTGAAGGGTTTGATGATCCTGAAATCCTCAAGTCAATTGGCATGAGCGAAGACGAGTTGATTGACATGTACAAAATGCTGGCGATTGCAAATTATGAGGACCGCTTTGTCATTCCGACAAATCACCGTGAATATGCCGGTGAAACGCCATTCGATCAGGACATCGCCTTTGCGACCAGATCGGAATGCGGCTTTAGCTTCGGCAATGGCTGTCATGCCGGCGGGCCTGAAAGCAGCAATCTATTCGGCGGCCAAACCCATCAAAACACGCTGAGCGGCAAACCGAGGGATTCACATGAGAAGTTTTAGAATACTGTCGAGGTTGTTGGCCTATCCGCAGGCAAATCGTCTGGATCATATGGAGGAGATGAAATCATTCTTGGCTGAGGAGGGCTTGCTGCGGCCGCGCAAACTGGCGAAACTATATGAATTTATGGATGAATTGGCAGCGACAGATTTGATGCAGGCTCAGGAAACCTACGTGGACCTGTTTGACCGTGGCCGCGCCCATTGTCTGCACCTGTTTGAACATGTTCATGGGGAATCGCGGTTTCGCGGTAAGGCCATGATTGATCTGTCCGAACGTTACCGCGAAAAAGGACTGCAAATAAATACCTCTGAACTGCCTGATTATCTACCGTTGTTTTTGGAGTTTTTATCGATTTGCGAGGCCGCGGAGGCACAGGAGTTGCTGGTGCAGGCGGCACCGGTGATTGCCACAATCGGCGAAAAACTAAAACGGCGGAAGAGTGGTTATCATACCGTCATGGAGGTTATTGTCGCCCTGTCAGGCATAAAAATTGACCAGACCGCCATCCAAAAGGCGGCCGATGCCGCTTTGCCGGAATTTGAAACTCTCGATGAACTTGATCGCGACTGGGTCGAACCAGAAGCGTTTAACGGTGCGCCTGATTGCGGGATCTGCAGTAGTGATGGACTGCCAAAAGCTCAAAACCTGGGAGGCTTATGATGGGTGACTATATCAACACACTGTTGTTTGGAATTTATCCTTACATTGCCATTTCCGTGATGATCATCGGCTCGATCTTGCGGTATGATCGCGACCCGTATTCATGGAAGGCAGATTCAAGCCAATTGTTGAGCCGTAAAGGGCTGCGCCTTGGAAGCAACCTGTTTCATGTCGGCATCATTTTGTTGTTTTTTGGTCATTTGGTAGGTCTGTTAACGCCCCATGTTGTTTATGCGCCCTTTATGAGTGCCGGTACGAAACAGGTTCTGGCGATGACGGCGGGAGGCATTTTCGGCGTCATGAGTTTCATCGGCATGGTAATTTTGATCTGGCGCCGCGTCTCAAACCCGCGTATTCGCGCGACGACCAAACCCATGGACATGGCCATTTTGATCATCTTGTTCGTTCAGTTGATTTTGGGTCTTGCAACGATCCCAGAATCCGCCAAACATCTTGACGGATCATCCATGGTTGCTTTAGCGCAATGGGCCCAATACATCGTGACCTTCCAGCCAGGTGCTGCTGGGTTCATCGCCCAGGAAGCGCTGGTCTTCAAGGCTCATATTTTCCTTGGGCTGACGATATTTCTGATATTCCCTTTTACCAGGCTCGTACATCTCTTCAGTGCGCCCATAAAATACCTGCTGCGCTCGGGGTATCAGGTGGTACGAAAACGCGGGTAGGAAAACCGGCAATCGTCTCGTTGCCCTGAAGGCGCATTGCGTGCTTCGATCGGAAAAGTTCTAACTGACGGTGATAGAAATCTCCCCGACGCCGTCAACCTGCCCGATCAGTTCATCACCGCGGTTAATGGCGCCAACGCCGGCGGGTGTGCCGG
Source organism: Hyphomicrobiales bacterium (assembly GCA_021775515.1). Classification (GTDB taxonomy): domain Bacteria; phylum Pseudomonadota; class Alphaproteobacteria; order Rhizobiales; family JAJFHR01; genus JAJFHR01. The sequence goes on from JAJFHR010000115.1 coordinate 4,388, forward strand.
AATAGATAAGGTCGCCGGGGGCCAGCGTGAACAGGCCGGACAAATAGGAAATAGTTTCGGGGATATTCCAGATTAGCTGGTTGATATTTCCGTCCTGGCGAAGCTTGCCATTTACCTCAAGCCAGATTCGGGCATCGGTGGGGTGACCAATATCGCGGGCCGGCACAATTTCGCTGCACGGGGCTGAATACTCAAAAGCCTTTCCGACTTCCCAGGGACGGCCCATTTTTTTCGCTTCACCCTGCAAATCCCTTCGCGTCATATCCAGGCCAACGGCGTAGCCGAAAACACAATCCATGGCGTCATCTATGGAAATGTCCTTGCCGCCCTTGGTAAGTGCCACAACCAGTTCCAGTTCAAAATGCACATCCTGCGATTTGTCGGGGTAGGGAAAATTGCCGCCGGAAAGCACAATGGTGTCGGGGTTCTTCTGAAAGAAAAACGGCGGGTCACGGTCCGGGTCGTGGCCCATTTCACGCGCATGATCGGCATAGTTGCGGCCAACACAATAAATCCGGTGAATGGGAAATAGATCCCGTGTACCCCTGACGGGCAATGTGGGCATGTGAGGCGGGTCAATTACGTAGGACATATTTATAGGCTCTTCTTGGGTTGGGTGATGATTTTAAGGCTGGCAGCAATCTAAGATGGCAACAATTCCCATTCTATATTCACGTCGACCTGGGCGGAGCGAAACAGGTTCATCACAGGGCAGCGGTACTCGACGTTTTTGGTCAGTTTGCGAAACCGGTCATCTGTCTCGTTGCTATACACCCGCACGCGTACTTTTACCCAGTTAAAATATGGACGAACACCGTGAACGCCTCTTGAG
>JAJFHR010000116.1 GCA_021775515.1 Hyphomicrobiales bacterium
GGCTCCGCTGCATGAATAATCCGGACATTAGGTGCTGAATGATTGGTCTTGTATTGGTAACACATGGCGGTTTGGCCAAAGAGTTTCTTGCAGCCATGGAGCATATCGTCGGGCCACAGGAGCAGGTATCTGTTATTTCAATTGGTCCCGATGATGACATGGATCAGCGCCGCGAAGATATTTTGGCAGCGGTTAAAGAAGTAGAGACCGGCAATGGCGTCATCTTGTTGACGGATATGTTTGGCGGCACGCCCTCCAATCTGGCAATCTCTTTTCTCGAAAATGAAAAAGTTGAGGTAGTGGCGGGCCTGAATCTGCCAATGCTGATCAAGCTGGCCAGCGTGCGCGCAGACAAGCCTTTGGATGAAGCTGCCGATGAAGCCCAATATGCCGGACGCAAATATATCAATACAGCCAGCAAGCTATTGCAGGGTGATGGATAGCTTGCCCATGAGAGCAGATGACAACGACCAGCCTGTCTGGCACCAGCTTCAATTGACGATCCTCAATAAGCGAGGTCTGCATGCGCGCGCGTCGGCCAAGTTTGTTAAATGTGCTGAGACCTTTAACGCCGATATCAAAGTAAGCCGCGACGGTCAAACCGTTACCGGCACATCAATTATGGGCCTAATGATGCTGGCGGCATCAAAGGGATCCACAATATTGGTGGAAACTTCCGGCAAAGAGGCTGAAAAAGCGCTCAACGCCATCCAAAGCCTGGTTGAAGGTAAATTTGACGAAAACTAAGCTTATTTCCCAAAAATGATATCTCAACAAAGATACATAAAGATTTCTTTATATCTTTGTTGTAGTTCGGTCTCACCGCTGCTATAGAGTGGTTTTTTGAATGTGAGCACCTAAGGTTCGGTGTTCTGATTTGTGCATGGGCAAGATTGCCCGATCATCTAGGACGAATTGAATGAGCCAATCCAACGATTATAAAATTGCCGATATTTCTCTTGCCGAGTGGGGTCGCAAGGAAATTGCAATTGCCGAAACAGAAATGCCAGGGCTGATGGCCTTGCGTGAAGAATATGGTGCAAGCCAGCCACTCAAGGGTGCCCGCATCATCGGGTGTCTTCATATGACAATCCAAACAGCTGTTCTGATTGAAACGCTGACTGCGCTGGGGGCTGAGGTTCGGTGGTCGTCGTGTAATATTTTTTCAACGCAAGATCATGCAGCAGCAGCCGTGGCTGTCGCTGGCACTCCGGTTTTTGCCTGGAAAGGTGAAACTGAAGAAGAATATGTCTGGTGCCTTGAACAATCCATCGTCGGTGACGAAAATTGGAAAGCAAACATTCTGTTGGATGACGGCGGCGATCTGACTTTGATGATGCACGAAAAATATCCTGAACTGCTGGATGCTGTGGTCGGAGTTTCGGAAGAAACCACAACGGGTGTTTTGCGCCTCTATGACATGGCAAAAGCAGGTACGCTGAGAATACCGGCGATTAATGTCAATGACAGTGTGACCAAATCCAAATTTGATAATCTCTATGGTTGCCGTGAAAGCCTGGTCGATGGCATCAAACGCGCAACAGACGTCATGATTGCCGGTAAAGTAGCTGTGGTCTGCGGTTTTGGCGATGTTGGTAAAGGCTCTGCCGAAAGCCTGCGGTCTCAAGGTGCCCGGGTGATGGTCACGGAGATTGACCCGATCTGTGCGCTACAGGCCGCGATGCAAGGCTATGAAGTTGTTCAGATGGAAACAGCGGCGCAGCAGGGAGATATTTTTGTTACAGCCACTGGCAACAAAGATGTGATTACGCTGGATCATATGCGCGACATGAAAGACCGGGCCATCGTTTGCAATATCGGTCATTTCGATTCAGAAATTCAGGTAGCCGGTCTTCGCAATTACAAATGGGAAAACGTCAAACCCCAGGTTGATGAGATAGAATTTCCTGACGGCAAGCGCCTCATACTCCTTGCTGAAGGCAGATTGGTAAATCTTGGCTGTGCTACCGGCCACCCCAGTTTTGTTATGAGCGCATCGTTTACCAATCAGGTATTGGCTCAGATTGAGCTTTGGGAAAACCATCAGAATTATAAAAACGAGGTTTATGTCCTGCCCAAACATCTCGATGAAAAAGTAGCCACGCTTCATTTGGGTCGCCTCGGTGTTCAATTGACCACGCTTACTGAAGATCAGTCTGAATACCTGGGGATTTCGAAAAACGGTCCGTTTAAACTAGAACATTACCGCTACTAGAATTAATCAAACAGCGATAGAAAACCCGCCTCAGGAGGCGGGTTTTTTTGTCTTTGGAAAATGTAAAGCAGATCAAGCAGTGCATATCTCAAAATGAGGTTGTTCAGGAGGATCAAAATCTTTTTTTGTAGGTAACATTTTTTAACTCCTTCTACAGTGTGGGCAGTGGCCAAAATTGCATGTATACCAAGATGAATCAGCCGCCACGGTGATTCGTTTTTGAATTTTCTAGTAAATTGAGTCCTCTATACCCAAGGCGGCTAAAGTCGTGGGGAGGGTCTGGAACGGAATGTCCGCCGACCATATGTTTAGAATTGGTCAACTGCAAAAGTGTGTCCTTTTCGTCGTATTTACGGCGGGCTTCTGGGGCTGCACTGCTCAACTTGTCTATGCCGCCGCACATGTAGAAAAAGACCCAGGCGAAATTCCGTTTTATCTCGAATTTTTCAGGAAACTTTCAGGCTGGATTGGTGAGGGTTTATCTGCCATCCCGAGCATCGGTGTTTCTCCGTCTGTGGGAAACATCTGGGGAATAGGGACGGTTGTATTTGTATTTCTCGCCGTATTTTCAGGGATTTCCTGGTTAATTTTTTCAAAAATTGCTGCTAAGCGCGATGTCAAACAGGGTTTGATTAAATTAGAGAAATTGCAGGACCAAGTTGACGATATCACGTCAATCCTGACGTCTGAGATGAGCCTTTTGTATGTCTGGGACAGGCAGGATTCAACCGAGCCAAGAATATTTGGCTCATTGCCCTCTGAATTCGATGTGCCGGTGTCACAAGAACAACGCTCAAGCCTGGCAGATTGGCTCGATTTTGATTCATCCTACGAACTCGGCGAAAGCATTTCTTCACTTCGCGTCAGCGGTAAATCGTTTAACCGGGTAGTTGTAACAAAAACCGGCAAACAACTGGAAGCCGATGGAAGCGTTGGTGGTGGGCGCGCAACCCTGCGCATCAGAGCGCTTCCCGAGCGTCAGTTACAACAGGTTGAACAGAACGACGAATTCAAAAAACTCAAGGCAGATACTAAAATCTTTATCGCCCTATTGGATTCTGTTCCCCAGCCCCTTTGGGTGAGAAACAAAGAGGGCCGGTTAAAGTGG
>JAJFHR010000117.1 GCA_021775515.1 Hyphomicrobiales bacterium
TCTTTTTCCTTCACTGCCGCATCAAGCGCACGCGCTACCACATCGGCCCGCAACACCATTCCAGCCCCCCCGCCCGCAGGTGTGCCATCCACTGTATGGTGTTTGTCCCCGGCAAAGTCGCGGATATTTATGCACTCAAGCGACCAGATTTTTTCCTCAAGCGCCCGCCCCGCCAGACTTAGCCCCAGCGCTCCCGGAAACATTTCCGGATACAGCGTTAATACGCTTGCATCATATGTGTCATACGCTGTGGTCACTTAGTGGCTCTCGTCAACTCTACCTGTTTCATCTTCATGATTGTCATCAGCCATCGTTTTCACGAATTCTGTGACAATAAATCCTTGTTTAACATCCACTGTCGGTACCGCTTCGCGGGTAAACGGTACAAACACACTTCCCCCGCCCGCTATCGGGGCAACTTCTATTATATCTCCGGCACCAAAATCATGTACCGCCGTGATAACACCCACCTGTTCGTTATCTTTTCCCTTAACACTCAATCCAATCAGATCGGCATGATACCAGGTCTCTTCATCGACCTCAGGCAAGGCGTTGCGCTTTACATACAACCTTGTGCCCTTGAGGTTTTGGGCGGTATCGCGATCATTAACACCATCAATTCTGGCAACAACACCCAATTTGTCTGTCCTCATGCCCAGAATTGAAAAGCTACGGTCTCCAGTTTCGGTGGTTAACATTCCGTAGGCGGCAATATCTTCGGGTTTCTCCGTAAAGGTCTTGATTTTGACCTCTCCATTAACACCGTGGGCACCGGCAATTGCCCCTAAACAGATTTTGCTCTCGTCGTTGTTTTGCATAAACCCATTTTGTCCATCATAGGTTTCGGCCCTCGACCTGCGCGGCCCGAAATTCGTTTTAGACGCCGGGTATTCAAAAAACCCGACGTTATTCTTCGCTGCCCGCCTGCTGCTCCTCCGGGGCTTCTTCTGCCGCAGTTTCTGCAGCCGCAGCTTCCGAGGCTTCAGCAGCTTTTGCCGCGGCTTCTTCTTCACGCTCCAGACGCTTTTTACCCGGCAGTGCCTTCTTCGGATTGTTTCTGGCTTCGCGTTTTAAGATACCCGCACTATCCAAAAACCGGTTCACGCGGTCGGTCGGGCGGGCGCCATGGCCAATCCAGTACCTGATACGCTCCTCATTCAGGGTTACGCGGTCCTCGGAATCCTTAGGCAATAGAGGATTAAACGTTCCCAATTTTTCAATGAAACGGCCATCTCTTGGGGCACGGACATCGGCAACAACAATTCGGTAAAAAGGCCGCTTTTTAGCACCCCCTCTGGCTAATCTGATTTTAAGTCCCATCGACTTTTTTCTCCTTACTCGGTAAATTTCATTAAATCGGTTAGTGGAAGCTTGAAGGCTCCCTGTTCACTTTTATTCGGTTACTTCTTTCGTTTGGGCAAACCGGGTAGCCCCTTCATCGATCCAGCGCCCAATCCAGGAAGGCCGCCGGGTGAAAATCCGCCACCTAATCCGGGCAGGTTGCCTGGCAGGTTTTGCATGTCTGGTGGCATCTGGGCATTTTCCGCCATCGCACCCATATCCGGCATGCCGCCGGAAAAAAGTCCTTTCAGGCCGCCCTTCTGCCTGCCCATCTTTTTCATCATATCCGCCATCTGACGGTGCATTTTCAACAGTTTATTAATTTCCTGGACACTAGTCCCCGACCCCGCCGCGACGCGCTTTTTGCGCGAAGCGTTCAATACTTTCGGGTGCTGGCGTTCCTGGCGCGTCATCGAGCCAATAATAGCTTCCTGCCGCTTAAATATCTTATCGTCCAGATTAGCGGAATCGATCTGCTTTTTAATCTTTCCAATTCCCGGCAACAAAGAAAGTATACCCTGCATGCCGCCGATTTTTTGCATCTGCTTGAGTTGCTCGGCCAGATCATTGAGATCAAATGCACCTTTTTGCATCCGGGCGGCAATTTTTTGGGCTTTTTCCTGATCAATCGTCTCGGAAGCTTTTTCAACCAGGGAAACAACATCACCCATCCCCAGAATACGTCCGGCGATGCGCTCCGGGTGAAAATCCTCCAGCGCATCAATCTTTTCGCCAGTTCCCATTAACTTGATAGGTTTGCCGGTGACAGCGCGCATGGACAGAGCAGCACCGCCACGGCCATCACCATCAATACGTGTCAGGACAATGCCAGTAATGCCGACGCGGTCATCAAACGATTTGGCAACGTTAACCGCATCCTGACCGGTCAGACTGTCAGCAACCAAAAGAACTTCATGTGGATTGGTCTGTTTGCGGATTTGCTCGACTTCGGCCATCAAGGCGTCATCAATGTGCAAGCGGCCCTGGGTATCCAGCATCACCACATCATAACCGCCAAGCCTGCCAGCTTCCATTGCGCGCGTGGCAATCGCAATCGGCATCTGCCCCTGAATAATCGGCAGGGTTGCAACATTTATTTGTTCACCGAGCACACGAAGCTGCTCCTGGGCCGCAGGCCGGTGAACATCCAAAGACGCCATAAGGACTTTTTTCTTGTCCTTGTCTTCCAGACGCTTGGCGATTTTCGCCGTTGAGGTGGTTTTACCCGAGCCCTGCAGGCCCACCATCATAATTGCAACTGGAGGAGCTGCATTAAGGCTCAGGGGTTGGGCTTCGGATCCCAGCATTTCAACGAGCTGATCATTGACGATCTTAACGACCATCTGGCCCGGCGTCACAGACTTGATCACTTCCTGACCAATCGCGCGCGAGCGGACCTTATCGATAAACGAACGCACCACTTCCAAAGCCACATCGGCTTCAATAAGCGCGCGGCGCACTTCACGCATCGCTGCATTGACATCAGCTTCTGACAGCGCCCCGCGCCGCGTCAGCTTGTCTAATATACCGCCCAACCGGTCTGAAAGTGTCTCGAACATCTTACTTGCTCACAATATCTACATCTTCACTAGAGCCGTTATCACAACGTCAAACACACCCGCGGGCGAAACTCGCTGGCGGGTGTTAACCTAATGCGCCTCCCGGAATTTTAAGTCCATGTGCGCTTCAGCTAAAAGACGTTTGGCACGCGTCTTTGAAGAATGCCGCGGAACCTAGGCGCGATAAGGAGAAAAGTCAAGAAAAACAGAATGTCCTTCCCTCTTGCTCAGATCTTAATCTCATAGACCGCGCTCTAAAGCGTCTGATTACCCTCTGCATGCCTGAGAAACTCAGTAAATGCAGCAAAAACATGGTAAAAGGTGCTTGCAGGAATTGTATCTGCAATAGGCTTGCCATTGCTATCAAACTGATCCATCCACGCACCCTTTGGCACGCCGGTCAAAAAGCGGTTAAACAAAAGTTCAACGGCTAGATCTATGCGCTCATCAAATCCGGGTAACCCGGATTGGTGCAGGGCGATATAGGCCTTCAGGGCTTCGGTCTGTGGCCAGCAACGTGAGTTGGTATCTACGGGAAGGCCATCTTTGTCTACACCATCGTAGACCATGCCGGTTTTCGGATTAATACCAAAGGTTTGGGCAAAAGCCAGTAGTTTACGGCATTCGGGTAGAAGGTCCTGTTTTGCCTGACCGGAATATTTGACCAACAGCCAAATCCATTCGAAATGGTGCCCGGGCATGACAATTCTGGCATTTGGACCACAAGTCAGTGACCAGTCTTCTTCAAAAAACTCAGTTAGTGTCCAAGTGTCCGCGTCGAAAAAATGTGTTTGAAACAATTCAACAATTTCTGATGCCCGTTCGAGAAACCTCTCCTCCCCAGTCATTTCATTCCATGCGAGAAAAGCTTCCAGGAGATGCATATGACAATTGGAGCCGCGCAGTGACGGACGGTTTAAATTTTCATGATAGCCGCCATGGATATTATCCTTGAGCCGATCGTCGATAAAATCCAAGGTTTTGTTAGCTATCCGCCGACTGTGCTCGTCTCCCGTAACGCGAAAATTCCACGCCAGCCCAAGCAAAACAAATGCCTGATCGTAACAATCCCGTGTATCGTCTTTTATAGTGCCGTCCCGGTTGAACAGGTGGATAAAGCCGCCTTCCGGCAACCAGCCTTTTAAATCCAGATGATTGATCAGTGAAAGCACATCAACATCACCCTTCCAACCCAAGGTTTGTGCATGAGAAAAAACATAGATTTGACGCGCCAGAACCCGCAATCTTTTATAGTTGTCTGGTTTTAAGGAGCCATCAAGATGCAGACGTTCTACCACTCCACCATTGATATCATCCAATCCTCTTGCCGCCCAATACGGCAGGGCCTCATCAAACAACCAGGACCGCACCCTTTGGGCCAATTGCGGTGAACTTGACATCGTTCCAGCACCGGGATGTTTTTCTGAAGGGCTGCATCTTGGGCTTTCTGCAAGCTCCGCGGAGATTTTTTTAACATCCTGTGTGCGGCCCGATTTGGATATGAGCAAATTGTCGCCAGAGGAAATAATTATCAGATCATCAACTCCAATCGTAGCAACAACACCCCGGTCAGCTCTGACATAAGACCCTTTGGAATCTATGGAAATTACATCACCTATCGATGTGTTTTCACCGGCATCCTTTAGTGCCAGGCGTCTTATTTCATCCCACGATCCGATATCGTTCCAGCCCATCTGAACCGGCAAAACCTTTATGTTTTTAGCCTTTTCCATAACCGAATAATCGATTGAAATGTTCTCGCACTTTGAATAATGGGCCTCATTCAAATATATTTTTTTCCCGTCGCTGGTGGCATCAATTACCGAGCTTTCAGCCTGGGCCCAAATGTCCGGCATAAACCTGTTGCACGCCTCTTTCATAACATCAGCACGAAATAGAAAAATTCCCCCATTCCAAAGGTAACGTCCATCAGCGATATATTTTTCCGCCGTAGCCAGATCTGGTTTTTCGACAAATGCTTCCACGTCATTAGTATCGCCGCTCTCAGCGCCGGATTTTATGTATCCATACCCCGTTTCGGGCCGGTCCGGCATAATTCCGAAGGTGACAATGAAACCGTCCTTTGCCGCCTTCGCGCCCGTCTCCATATAGTTGACAAAAGCCTCGACATCCTGGATGTGGTGATCAGCCGGTAAAATCAGTACCAGCGTTTCTTGCAGGGAATAGTTGCGTTGAATATGAGCAACAGCCGCTGCCAGGGCGGGACCGGTGTTCCGAATTGCCGGTTCCAGGATTACGGCATCTATCATCTCCAAAAAGTCATTCGTTTGAGAGCTGATCAAATCCGATTGCGAGCTGTTCGCGACCAAAATGGCCTTTGAAAACACTTCACTTGGGTCATTAAAATAAAGGCGATCCAAAGTGGCTTGAATCAGTGTTCTGTCATTGAGCAGCGGGTGAAACTGTTTCGGCCGTTCCTGAATTGACAGCGGCCACAGTCGCTGGCCAGCTCCTCCAGAAAGAATAACTGGTACAATTTTGGTTTTTTTCATGGAAATTCTTGATGTTTAAGCAGATTGACGGATATTGAGCCTTGCCTCAAACAGACCCTGTTGCCGGCATAATACCGTTGCTTGTGATCATTAGCACCTGTTTATGTCAAAAAGCAGTTAATCGAAAACATGCTCAAATTCCACCCTTCCCGGTTCAACAATCTTCATATCACAAAATATAGTTATCACAATTTAACTATATGAATATCCCCTAAAAACCATCTAACAATTCAATGTTGGACAATTTCTACAAATAAATAACCGATAAATTTTTAATTAAATTAACAAATCCAATTAACAGTAAATTTTCTATACTGTTACACACGGCGAAAAAAAATCGTTTTACCGAAAATTGTAACGAATTTCTCAAAGGTTTTCCAATAGAGTTGTTGAATATTGTGGTGTGCTTGCAGCCGGGGTTGGCTGCTGTGTCTTAAGACCGATA
>JAJFHR010000118.1 GCA_021775515.1 Hyphomicrobiales bacterium
GCAGCCTCAATGGCAGCCTCTGCAATCTGCTCGGGCGTCACCGGCACTTTGTCTGAGCGTCCGGCCGTGTCACCCGACCCGGTGACGGCGCAGGTAATGAAAACGTCCCGATTTGTTGGTAATCCCATATCCACCCCTCCAGTTGGCGATGAATTGTAGGGCCATAAATAAGTTTTATGTTTGACATTTTACGCAAAAAAATCATCCTAATGCGAAATGAACCTGTTTTTACCATCAAATTCGCCGGTGATGGTCACACTGCTGATACTGCCGGACTGTTCAATGATGACGGTTGCCAGCACGCTCGATGCGATGCGGGCGGCAAACAGGATTTCCCGCCAACCACTGTTTCAATGGAACATTCAAACACTGGACGGCAATCCGGTTTTTTTGACCTGCGGGCTGCCGGTTGCAGCGCAGGCAACATTTGGTTCCGGGAGTATCGGCAGCGCGAACTCTGTGGAAGCTACATCCGATAATGTCCTGATCATCATTGCCGGGTTCGAGACCGAGCGCCATGCCACCAGGACGACCGTTGCCACATTGGCCAAAAACGCCTGGCGCTACGATGTCATTGGCGGGGTTGAGGCGGGCAGCTGGTTGATGGCTAGGGCGGGTTTGCTAAATGGACACCGGGCAACCACACATTGGGAGGATCTTGAAGATTTTTCCGCTGCCTTTCCGGAAATTGACGTTATTCCCGACCGGTTCGTTATTGACGGGCGCTATTTCACCACCGGTGGCGCCTCGCCTACTTTTGACTTCATGTTGCATCTGATCCGCCTGCGCAAAGGCACTGCTTTTGCAATGGAAGTTGCCAGCGTCTTTATTTATGACGAGGCCCACTCGCCAAGCGATGCTCAACCCCTGGTATCTCTTGGCCGGTTGACTTCCACCGAACCACGAGTAGCAGCGGCGATAAAAATAATGGAGGCTCATCTGGATGAACCGGTTGCGGTCAAAAAGATCGCTAAGAGTTTGAGGATTTCAGTGCGCCTGCTGGAGGTGTTATTCAAATCCACCTTGCAACAGCCTCCGGGCGGTTATTACCGGTATTTGCGCTTACAGGCCGCCAGACGTCTGATTATTGAAACCCGTCTTTCCTTTCGCGAAATCGCCATAAGAACCGGATTTGGTTCGCTGTCAGCCTTTTCGCGGGCCTTTAAAAATCGCTTTGGCGGTTCTCCGCGCCACTGGAGAAAATCGAGAAAAAACTAATGGTTTCAAGTTAGGTTAGGGCTCTCAGCGTGCGCAAGCGGCTCTCATAATCGGCATGATTATGATAACAACCATAAAAATACCGTTTGCCAACATAACCCATGCGGCCATGCAGGCAGCGCCAATTATCAAAAATAAGCGCCATGCCGGGGCGCAGGGGTATCTTGCACCAGTTTTCCTGGTTCATACTGAGGCGGTTAAATTCCCCATAAGCCCGATAAAATGCCTTCATCTCATCTGATTCGAGCAAAAACGGCGCCCGGTCGTAGTTATTGAAGGATACCTGGGCTAGGTCACCCTTGCGATCAAGCCGGAATATCGGGCGTTCGGCCGCCAGATGCACTCCCTGTTCAAGGTATTGCGCGGGCACCATTACCTTTGCCAGAATGTCATAGAGGTCTGGATTTTCCTGTCTGATTTTGCGGGCCAGGGCAAATCCGTCAACGACCACGCTTTCACCGCCCTTGCCATCAAACTCAATACAGTTGAACATCTGCAGGCCGGCGGCATCATGATAATATGTGCTATCGGTATGAGGAGCCAGGAACTGGGTTGTATAGGCTGAATCCTTATGGTCTTTAATCTCGGCCGACAAGGGCCAGTAAGAGCCAAATATAGTTCGCTGGGCAGGAGCTATTCTTTTGGCAAGTTCTACTGTTGCCTCTTCCGTCGCCACTGTGTTGGTGATGACGGCAAATCCGTATTTCTCAATTAATTCAAGCCATTCGAGCGTTCCCTGGTCAGATTCCATGATCTCGCGATAGGAAATTTCCGGAAGCGTCGTCGGCATACATCCTTCCATCCAGCAGGTTTTGTCTTCCGGATTTGACAGCGATGTGCTGTCTAATTCCAAGGCGGCTGCCTGCGCTAATCGGCGCGAGGTGATTTCGGAGGTTTCATTGTCAGGCCAATCTATGCGAATACGGCCATTGGCTTTATCGAGGGACACCGAGGAGGCTTTGATATCACTGTCGATGGAAAACGTATCAATCTTGCGCTGCAAGGTGTGAGTGTCCAGGCTGGCTATATCCTCACCATGATCGCGCACCCAAAACCACGGAAATGTCCGGGTAAACGAGTTTGCCCAGGTAACAGTCAACCCTTCTGCATCGGCACTGATTTGTTCTGGCATCATGATTTTCAGCTCCTGTTATTGCCTAAATTCGATTGAGATTGCAGGCGCCGCCAATTTGGGCAGGCGGCAAATAGACTTATTCTCGTCCTCTCAACTACCCCGGAAAACAGCCGTTAATATAGCCAAATTCTATCGAAATTTAAATCGGTTTTGTGGTTAAGCGCGCAGCCGCTCGTTTGCCGCATCCCAAACCGGCTCGTCAATAACCGTTGCCGTGCGGTTTTGTCCGAGCACTTCAACCGCGAAACTCGTGCCCGGTGCGGTGAATTCAGGCGCGACATATGCAAAAACCAGACTTTTGCCTGTTATGTGACCGTAACCGCCTGAAGTGGTTACTCCGATAACCTTGCCGCCAGACATGACCGGCTCACCGCCATGGGCGTCGCTGTCACCGGCGTTCAGTTCGGCATAAACTAGTTGGGTTTCAACACCTTGTTGCTGGCGAAGCTGTGTTGCCTTGCGGCCGGTAAATTCACCTTTTTTCCAATTGATAAACCGTTCCATTCCCGCTTCGATCATGGTGATTTCATTGGTAAGTTCAGCCCCCCAGCCTTTATAGGCTTTTTCGAGGCGCAGGCTGTTTACGGCATAGGTTCCAAAATCTGCAATTCCACACGCTTCACCAGCAACCCAAAGGGTCTGGTATAAAATCGGCAGATTGACCATCGATGCATGCAATTCCCAGCCAAGTTCACCGACATAATTGATCCGAAGTGCCTTAACATCCACCCCGGCGATTTTGATTTCACGACCTGTCAGCCATCGGAAATTTTCATTGGAAAGATCCGCGTTGGTAACGGCAGAAAGAACCTCACGCGATTTTGGACCCGCTAACACCAATACGCCATAATCATCGGTGACATCGCCGACTTCAACCTCTTCGCCGTCGCGGATTGTCAACATCAGGTGGTCTTTGTCACGATGCTGCGCGGCGGCGCCGGATAACAGATAATACCGGTCTTGCGCCAGGCGGGTTATTGTCACCTCGCCGTGCATGCGGCCGTTTTCGCCGAGGAGGTGAGCTAGAATAATGCCACCATCTTTTTTTGGTATTTGATTGGCAACGATCCGGTTGAGATGGTCGAAAGCGTCAGGACCCGTTACCTCAAATTTGGCAAAACTGGAAAGATCGAGAATTCCAACCCGTTCGCGCACCGCCCGGCATTCGTTGGCCACGGCCTCAAAGGAATTGTTGTGATAAAATGATGGCGCTTCAATATCGCCGTTGAGTGAAAACCACTTTGGGCGCTCCCATCCGGCAGCTTCGGTATATTGGGCACCCTTGGCTTTTAATAGGTCATACAGCGATGACATGCGGGCACCGCGCCCTGCCGGACGTTCTTCCCCCGGCAGATGCAACTTGTACATGTGGGTATAGTCTTCGAAGGATTTTGCCCGCACATAATCTTCGCCGGTGAGACCGCAATAGCGCCGCGGGTCGAGACCGGCCATATTGATTTCGCTGTCGCCATGGATCATCCATTGCGCCAGGTATTTGCCAAGGCCCGCTCCCTGAGCGATGCCGATGGCAGATCCGCAACACATCCAGAAATTTCGCACACCAACCGCCGGGCCGATCAGCGGGTTGGCATCCGGTGTGTGGGGAATAGCTCCATTTACCACACGCTTGATACCGCTTTGCGCCCAGATCGGCATGCGTTCAAGCACCCGTTCGAGGTAGGGTAGGATGTGGTCGATATCCTCATCGAACAACTCATTTTCCGAATTCCAATCCGGATATCCGCCATGCTGATCCCAGGCTTCCAGTCCTTCATGGGTTTCGTATATGCCGATCAGTGCAGATTTTTGTTCTTGCCGGTAATAGGCAGATGCATAAGGATCGCGAATGACGGGCATTTCGACACTGCTCTGCACGAATTCATCAATTGCATCGGTGACAACATACTGATGTTTCATATTGGTGATCGGCACATCGGCGCCGAGCATGCGCGCAACCTGGCGGGCGTAACATCCAGCCGCGTTTACGACGTGTTCAGCGATAATATCTCCGTTTTCAGTAACGACCTTGAACTCGCCGGAGGGCAGTTGATCAATGTCGAGAACGCGGTTGCGCAAAATGATGCCAGCCCCCATATCACGCGCGCCCTTAGCAAGAGCGTTGCAAGATCCGGCCGGATCAACATGGCCATCATCCAAAGTCCAGGCCCCGGCCAGCACTCCGGTGGTATCGACATGGGGGAAAATATTGTTGATCTCATCAGGGCCGATTATCTCCATACGAAAGCCGATGAGTTTGGATACGCCTTCCACATGTTTAAAAAAGTCCAGCTCTTCGCGTGTCAGGGCAAAACGAATGCCGCCGCAGCCGTGCCAGCCAACATATTGACCGGTTTTTTCCTCTAACACCGGGTAAAGCGTGTTGCCATAATGGTGCACCTTGGCCATGTTGTAATCCGCATTGAAACTGGGGCATTGACCCGCTGCATGCCATGTGGAGCCGGAGGTTAATTCACCTTTTTCGATCAGGATCGAATCTGTCCAGCCTTCTTCAGCCAGATGATAAAGCAAGCCAGCGCCCAAAATTCCGCCACCGATGATAACCACACGAGCGTGACCTTGCATAATGCTCTCCTTTTGAATTTAATTTTTCGCCTGTGACGGGCGCATGTTTTCGCGCGGCAGTTTGATGTCGAGCATAGACCGTATTTTAGCATCTGTGGCATCGGAAATGTGTGATGGAAAATGAGTGTCGAGCAACTCGCGGGTTTTTGAAACCGCTTTGTTCAGCAGTTGCGGCGAGCCGTTTTCCATCCACTCTTTCGGTGTCGAGCGATCGCTCAGATCGGGATAGGCATAGTCCCGTTCCATCAAATCCAACGTCTGAGCATGTCCGAGGTAGTGTCCGGGGCCCTGCTCACAGACCTGGCGTATGACTTCTATGGAAAGGGCATCAACGGAAACGTCAATTCCCTTGATTGTACGTTGCACCGCGCCAATGATGTCGTTGTCAATCACTAGGCTTTCCTTACACGCCCCAAGAAGACTTGCGTGCATGCCCGCTGATTCATAGATCATATTGGCACCTGAATTGCCGACGAGGCCATGATTATAACCTTTTTCATACCCAGCCTGGGCATCGGGTACCTTGGCATCCGTCATCGCCGAGGCCACTCCGGTGGTTAGGTCATAAAAGCCACCCATTTGCCCGCAGGCGGCCATTAACAATGCCTGTTCGCCGCTGCCGCCCGACATAGCCCCGGTTCGCAGATCGGAAACAAACGGCCAGGGACCGCAGATCGCCGCCGCCCCGGGCTTTAGCGCATTGACATAAACCAGACCGGCGAGCACTTCGGCCCAGGCTTGAATAACAGTCGCAGCAAGTGCTGCTGGCGCGGTTGCTCCGGCTTGACCGGCCGAAAGCAGCAACACCGGCATGCCGCCATGCACGGCAACTTCGAGACAGCGGCAGGCATCCGCAGCGAATTTTAGCGGTGGAACAACAAAACAATTGGATTGACTGACAAAGGGCCTGGCCCGCCATTTTTTTTCACTGCCGGCGACAGTGTGCAGCATATTCAGCGTGGCATTCGTACTCTCCGGGCTGACAAAACTAGTGCCGACGTGTTTGGTGGTGCCACTTATACTTGCATAGGCAGTATTTACATCAAGATCAAAACCGCCGGTCATGTCGCGCGCGACAATCGGGCGTTGGAAATAATGAATATGTTCCAGTGCATCAACGATGCGGGCCATTTCATAAAGATCCTGCAGGGTTGACTCGCGATATTCCCCGCTGATGGCGTCTACTATATGCACCGCAGCACCGCCGGTGCCAAAATGGACCCTGGAACCGGTGGGGTCGAGGTCATGGTCAGATGTTTGACCGCAAATGGCAAAGGTGCGATTTGCAGCACCAATCGTGTCTTCAACAAGAGCGCGGGGAAAACAAAGCCGGTCCTTTTCATTGATGAAACCACCAACGCTGGTCACCGCCTCGATACACGAGGGAATTGCATCAGCCAGACCAATTGTCTCCAGAGTTTCAAGAATGGCAGCATGGATATTTTGGATGCCCTGCGATGTAAGCGCCCGGTAGCGATCGGAGGTCAGGCCCGGCCAAATCGGTTTAATGTTGTCTGCCAAAGGTGCTGAGCGCAGTGCTTTGCGAGCGCTCCGTCCGCCACGACGACGCTGACTGTTTTCCAGGGTCATGGACATGGTCAATTTCTCCTCCATTAACGAAGTCGAGTTTGGCTTCAGTATGGTTACATAGACAATCGTCAATTTTCGACATATAAGTGAGAAAATCAGACCAATTAAATTGCCTTGGATTGCACAACGGGGTGGTGAATTTAAAGCAACTCGCCAGTTGCCATGAATGAGAGTGATAACCATGAGCCGAGCTATTCCGCCACTCAATGCTTTGCGCGCATTTGAAACGGTGGCGCGCCATATGAGTTTTCGAGCGGCTGCCGAAGAGTTGAATGTGAGCCATTCAGCGGTCTCTCATCACGTTCGCACACTTGAGTCTCGTGTTGGTGTCCGTTTGTTCAATCGCACAACGAGGCGGGTTGAATTGACAACGGATGGAGCGCGATATTATCCCCGGATCAAGGATGCCTTCGATCGTATCGAGCGCAGTACAGCCGAGTTGGTCGATTCCCGCCTTAGCGGCGTATTGACCGTACAGGTTTACGTAACCACGGCAATGCGGTGGTTGCTGCCGCGTTTGACCAAATTTCAACGCTTGAACTCAGATGTTGAAGTTCGATTATCAACAGCGTTTCAGGAGTGGGAGTTCCAGTTAGAAGGTAAAGATGTCGGGATCATACTTGGCAATGAGGAGGATGAACGCCTTTATTTTCAATATCTATACACAGGAAAAGTGGCACCGATCTGTGCCCCGGCAATGATGATTGGTGAAAGAGGTTTACGGCAGCCCGCCGACCTGGCCCGATTGCCTCTAATTGATGTTTATACCTCACCCAACGACTGGAGCCGGTGGTTGCAGGAACTCGGGCTTCACGATATGCCAATGAAGATTACCGCCCGATATGACACTTATCTGCTGGCCATGGAAGCTGCCGCTGCCGGTGACGGCATCGCAATGGCCGAGGTGCAGGATGTTGAAGAGGAAATTCGCCTAGGCCGGCTGGCTCTGCCATTCGATGCCGCAGTTTCCCGGCTGCGCAACTGGTATACGGTTTGTGAACGTGGCCGCGAGAATGAACCCAAGATCAAGAGCTTCATGGATTGGGTGGTTGTGGAAATGGCAGATCGGCGGTTGGCGTAAGATTTCCTGGACCGCCAAAAAACCACCGGGCGCAATCGTGAGTGAATTTTTTCAAACGAGCTGCTTGAGAGCATACCAGGCAGCTTTGGTTCCGCTACATGGTCTTGAGCTAACTAAAACTTTCCTTCTGATCGACATTTTCGACCAATGCGTTTCGAGATTTTTCAAGGTTCTTCTTGCTTGGCCCGGGCTTATTTACGACAATACTCAGCTATAGGACGTTTTATGCCGTTTTTAGGTCGGTAATGGCGATGAATGGAAGTCGGCAAATTCTGAACATGATGGAGAAAAGGGACCATGGCTTTTTTGACCCCTTTCTCGCTGGGAGGCGTTTTACGTTTAACATTGAAGTTAGTAATCGGGAGAACAGGTAATTGCGAAAAAGGTTAAGCCCTTCTTCCAGATACCAAAATAGGGAGTGATATTGTGCCTGCAATTAAACAATTAAAACATCTACTCAACCAGAAAAAAGTTTCACGCCGTGATTTTATGGGAAGCGCGGCCGCACTTGGCGTGTCGACGAGTTTGGCCGCATCAATGTTTGCCTCATCGTCACATGCAGCGACACCTAAAAAGGGTGGCAGCTTCAAATTCGGCAGCGGACAAGGCTCGACAACAGATTCTCTTGATCCCGCGACGACGACCCACACTTACACCCAATTGGTAAACCACGCTTTATATAATTACCTCACCGAAGTGGACAACAAAGGTAAATTGACCGGGGAGTTGGCGACCGGCTGGGAGGCATCAAAAGATGCCAAAACCTGGACCTTCATGCTGCGTGAGGGCGTCACCCATCACAATGGGAAATCACTGGATGCAGAAGATGTCATTGCCTCGATTAATCATCATCGCAAAAAAGACTCTAAGTCAGCCGCCAAGGCCCTTGTCGAAGCGGTGAAAGAAA